>JBBQPD010000810.1:0-3492 GCA_038331535.1 Gemmatales bacterium
GCGTGCCGCGGTTCTCAGCGACGACGACCGCTTGGCGACCCACATCGACAACCGCCCCGGCAGCGCCTTCCGCCGCCACACGCCGCGGAAGATTGGGAAAGCTGGGTAGGGATCAGGAATCGCAAAGGGGGTCTTGCACTCGTCAGTCCACGTACAGGAAGCGGTTGCTGCTCAGAAGCGCCTGGCAGAACACGGCCAGCGCACGGGCCTCGGGGAACGGCGGGTCGGCGGCCTTCGCGGGGCCCGGCTTGGGGGCGGTTAGTGGCGCAGGCGCCTTGCGGAATGCCTCGGTCGCGTCCTTCAGGAAAGCGACCGCGGCGGCCAGGTCTTTCTCGGTCGGTTCGCGGCCGTAAGCGAGCCGCCACGCCCGCGTCACCTGGGCCTTCGAGTCCGTCCCGGCCTCCCTGAGAACTCGCCGAGCGAACGCCTCGGCCTGGGAGATCACGAAGTCCCCGTTAAGGAGTTGGAGCGACTGCGGGGTCGCGGTCGAACTGTTGCGCGCCTCGCAGTTCGGCTCAATCGTCGCCCAGTCGAACACGTCGAGGACACCCAGCGGCTTGGAGCGCCGGACCTGGATGTAGACGCTCCGCCGCGACTCCTCGCCGACAGGCACCGACTCGTCGCCCAGCTTGTACATCGCCCCGTCACGGTTCGCCATGCCGATCACGATCAGCCCGGCTTCATCCTCCATCACCGGGACCGGCGGGCCAAACGCCTTCGGGTTGAGCTTGCCGCTGACGGCCAGCATCCCGTCGCGGATCGCCTCGGCGTCGAGCCGGCGGAGCGGGAAGCGGCCAAGCAGCCGGTTGTCCGGATCGACGGCGTCCTTCCCAGGCTCCCGAACCGACGACTGCCGGTACGCGGCCGACGTGACGATCAGGCGGTGCAGTCGCTTCACGCTCCAGCCGCTCACCCTACCCTCTCCCCCTTCCGTAAGGGGAGAGGGTAGGGTGAGGGGGGCCACGAACTCCGACGCCAGCCAGTCAAGCAGTTCCGGGTGGGTCGGGCGCTCTCCGAGCCGGCCGAAGTCACCGGGGCTGCCAACCAGCCCCTTGCCGAAGTGGTGCATCCAGATGCGGTTCACGATCACGCGGGCCGTGAGGGGGTGCTTCGGGTCGGTGAGCCAGTTCGCCAGAGCAAGGCGGCGGCCGGTCGTTCCGCCGGGCAACGGCTGCGCGGGCGCGGCGAGGGCGAACGTCGGCTCGAGGACGGCCAGCCCGCCGGGAGCGATCTTGTCTTTCGGTTGGTCGGGGTCGCCGCGGTGGAACAGGAATGTGTCCGGCGCCTTGCCCGGAACCTCGGTCAATGCGCGGACGAACTTCTCGACCGGCTTCTTCGCGCGGACCGTCGTCGCCTGCTTGGCCATTTTCTTGAGGTCGGCGGCGGCCTTCGCATCGTACAGGTACAGCGACCCGGCCGACACGTTCAGGCTCGGGTGCTCCTGCATCAGCTTCTTTTGTTCCGCGTTCCGCTTTGCTTCCGGCGTATTGCGGGCGCTGCGGGCATTCTCGCGCATCTCCGGCGGCAGTTTCGCCAGTTCCTTCTCGAAGGTTGCCTCAATGTACTCGCCCTGCTTCTTGAGCCGATCCTTGTCGAGCGCGGCGGCCTCGGCCTCGATCGCGGCGGCCTGCTTGCGGTCGGCGTCGGTGTACAGGCTCACCTGCCGGGCGGCGGGCGGCTTCCAGGCGGCGAGGTCGTAGGCGGGTTCGAGCGCGGCGCGCAAGCGGTAAAAGTCGGACTGCGGGATGGGGTCGTAACGATGGTTATGACACTGCGCGCACCCGACCGTCAGACCGAGGAAAGCGCTCGACACGATTTTCACCGTGTCCGTGACAACCTGATTGCGGGCCAGTTTTTGATCGACGCCGCCAACGCCGGTGGGGTCGGGAGCCATGCGGAGGAAGCCGGTGGCGATGAGCTTGTCGAGGTCTTCGGGGAGCAGGTTCGGATAAGGCGGTTTGACCATCTCGTCGCCGGCCAGCTGTTCGCGGATGAACTGGTCGAACGGCTTGTCGGCGTTGAACGCACGGATCACGTAGTCCCGGAACTTCCAGGCGTTCGTCCGCACCGGATCGGCAGGCAACCCGCCTTCCGAGTCGGCGTAACCGGCCACGTCGAGCCAGTGCCGGCCCCAGCGCTCGCCGTAGTGCGGCGACGCCAGCAGCCGATCGACCGCGTGTTCATACCACTCCGGTGATTTATCGTTTCGCGATTCCTCAACCTCCTCAGGAGTCGGCGGCAGCCCTGTCAGGTCGAACGAGACTCGGCGAATGAGCGTGGCCCGATCCGCGGGTGCGGCGAACGACAGCCCCTTCGCCTTCAGCTTCGCCAGCAGGAAGCGATCGATCGGGTTGGAGGTCTCACGTTGCGCGGGACCGAGGTCCGGCAGAGGCGGCCGGGTGATTGGCCGGAACGCCCAGTAACGGCGGTCATCGTCGGTGATGGGGAATCCGGTTGCGAGCGACTGTGGCTCCGCGGTCTCCACCGTCGCCCCGGCCGCGACCCAGCGCCGCAGCGTCTCGATCTGGGCGGCCGAAAGCTTCGTCTTGGTCGGCGGCATCTCGCCGCTCTGCACCCGTTTCAGCAGCAGGCTCTCGTCCGGCTTCCCCGCCACGACGGCCGGGCCGGAGACCCCGCCCTTGAGCACGAGCCGTCGCAGCCGCAGATCGAGCTTGCCCTTGGGGTTCTCGGCTTCACCGTGGCACGCCGTGCAGTACGCCTGAAAGATCGGCCGAACCTCTGCATTGAAAGGGGGGCCCGTCGGCGCCGGCGGCTTGTCGTCAGCGCACGCACGGCTCACGGCGAATACGGCCACGAGAAGCGGGATAAAGTGGCGGGTCATGGTCCGTCGAACCGCGGGTCGAGGGAGGTATCGGAAGCGAACACAAGCGGATCATCGTATTGTCGGAGAAAAGCGGGCCGGCAGCAATGACGAATTCCCGAATGACTCGTCTCGTAGGGAGATGATGCCCAATACGAACGTGACAATCGTTCGGGAGTCGAATCGGCGATTCGACTCCCGACCTATTTTTTGGTCCCGAAGCAGACTTCTTCCACCTCTTCAGGCGTCACTCCATGTCGAGCTAGGTGCTCGACTCTTTCCTCTGGCCAAATGAAGTCGTCGATCGTCATGTCACTTCACTATGCGAGGCGAAGGGGCGTTGCCATAGAGGCACCGCCCCGCGCATGCCGGATCAGGGCGAAGAAAGGGATCAGGCGAAGAAAGGGGTCCGGTTAGGTTTTGGCATCAGGATCCCCGCTCTGCTTGAGAGAGAACGCCAGAGTTCAGTTGCCGGGCCGGCTGGTTGGACTACACCTCACGGAAAGCCGACATGCCGGCCCGGTCAACTACAGCGCCTGGTTCGATGCCTTGCAGGGAGTACCCTGCGCCACAGTGCCAGGAACTTGGGCCTGGTCCTCCGCCCCGCCTGCGCCTATTCTAACTCTGGTGTCCGGCGTCGATGCCCGTTACGTTTCTGGTGCCATGAGCTC
>JBBQPD010000811.1:0-3481 GCA_038331535.1 Gemmatales bacterium
CCAGCCGCGCAACGGATAGTTCCACCTGCACCGCCTTGCCCTTCTTCGGTGTGCGTGCCAGTACGTCCTTGAGCGTTTCCAGTGCGCTGTCGCCGAGGGCGACGAATACGACGTCCTTGCGCACGGCGAAGTAGATCGGCGGCTTCTCGCCGACGAGCGACGCCAGATCCGATTCAACCGCATGGGGCAACGCGACCTTGTGAATGCCGATTGTTCCCGACTTTTCCGCGTCGAAGACGATCACGTCGCGCGCCTCCCCTGGCAGCGCCTTGTGAACTTCGCGCAGAGCCTTCTCGATGTCCTGGCCTTCCTTGACCGCGAAGCCAGTGAGCAGCGTAAACTTGCCGTTGGCCTGCGGGCCGCGCAGGTCAAAGCCGGCGTCCAGCTCCGCCGCCTTGACAGTCGGCGTCACCGCCTTGATGATCTGGTTGAGCAGGTCGCGGGCGTTCTCATCCGGCGCCAGGTCCATCAGATGCTTCGTCGCCTCGTCCACGAGGGCATCGAATGACTTGCGCAGCCCCTGCGGCAAGGCGAGATAGCCGCGGCCGCTCAGGGCCGTTTCGGGGCCAGTCAGGTTGGCCAGTACGCTCTCCCCCTGGCCAAACTCGGCGATGCTCGCCGCCAGTTTGCTCCCCGGCGCCGCTGTGAACCGCGCCGACGCCACCACCTCGGCGCTCTTGCGATCGACGTCCAGCTTCAGCGTCAACGTCTTGCCGTCGTTGACGACCGCCTTGATCTGGTTGGACAGCTCGTCCAGCGCGGCGACGTGGAACTTGTAATGGGCCTCGCTCATACCCGGCTTCTTCTCGCCCTTCGCCTCGGCGAGGCGCAGCGCCGCCTGACCGACGATCACTTCCTTGAACGATGCGGGAACCTGTGCGAGGTCGAACGTGATTTCCAGCGCCCCGGTCTTCCCAGGCGGCAACACCGTCGCCGGTTCGAGCAGGCGGTCCTTGGCCAGCATCTTCGGATCGCGGACAGTGCCGTAGACGTAACCGTTGGCGAAGCGGAAGTAGCCCGGAAACGGCACGTTCGGCAGCTCGACCTTGTAAACGTCGTCCTTCTTCTCGTACTTGACGCCGGCGCTGTCGAGCAGGGTCAGAAAACCCTTCTCGTCGGTGACCGGCACCAACAGGACGAGATCGCTCTGATCGATCTTGGCGTCGAGTCGGCCGTAGAGGCCGATCGGCTTGGTGGTGTTGAGACCCTTGATGCCGTCGAATTGCTTGAGGATGCCTTCAACCTGTTTGGCTTCGTTGCCCTTGCCGGCCGCCTCGGCGAGGTACAGCAGGTCGGAGACGAGGCCGTCGAGCGAATTGAGTCGGACGACGACGGTGGGCGTTGCGGCTTTTTCCGCGGCCCGCGCCGGCAGGACGACGGCCCCCAGGGCGACGAATGCGAAGAGGGCGAATGAACGGATACGCATGGGTGAACTCCTTGGTAGGTGCGAACTCGAGGCGGTCCCTGGTGGACCGCACAGGACATACCCCTTATACTCCCTGCGAGTGTCAACAAAACCTGTCGGTTCGCCGCTTGCGGTTTCGCGCGGCCCCGCGCGAAACGCAAGCATGGGGGGAACGCCGCCATGCCGTTGTGCCGAATCCTGTCCCTGTCCCTGCTCGCGGCCCTGCCCGCCGCCGCGGAGAAGAAACCCGTCCCCGAAGTGCCCGCCGTCGCCATCGTCGTCAATAAGGACAATATCGAGTTCCGCCTCGACGAGCGCGTGGCGGCGCGCTACCACATCGGACCTTCTCTAGCGAAGCCCTATTTCTGGCCGTTGAACAGCCCGGCCGGCACGCCGATTACGCGCCCCTGGCCGATGGTGAAGGATACGCCCGGCGAGAAGACCGATCACCCGCATCAGAAGTCGGCCTGGTTCTGCCACGGCGACGTGATTCCGGAAGGGATCGAGCTGAAGCAGAAGATTAAGGGAGTCGAGGGCGTCGATTTCTGGTCGGAGGCGCCGGGCCATGGCCGCATCGTCGTCACGAAAGTCGGTGTCCCGGAGCGCATCGGCAAGCACGGTCAGGTCAAAACGCAGAACGAATGGCAGACGGCGGATGGCGTGAAGGTACTCGACGAGACGCGCGTCATCCACTTCTACAACCTGGGCACGGCGCAGCTCCTCGTTCTGGACGTCGACCTGCACGCGAGCGTTTGTCCAATCACCTTCGGCGACACGAAGGAAGGCTCGCTGGGAGTGCGTGTGCGCGAGACGATCACGGAAGCGGCCGGCAAGGGCGTGCTGACCAACGCCGACAACCACGTCGGCGAGGGCAAGAGCGGTAACAAGGACATGAAGGGTTGCTGGGGCGTGCTGTCGGCGTGGTGCGATTACAGCGGACCGGCGGAGGGAGCGACGGCCGGCATCGCCATCTTTGCCGATCCGAAAAATCCGCAACCAACCTGCTGGCACAGCCGTGGCTATGGCCTGATGGCGGCCAACCCCTTCGGCCGCGACAAGTCCGGCTTCCCGGCGCTGAAGGGCAAGACGGACCTCGTTAAATTGGCGAAGGGCGAACACCTGAAATTGCGCTACGGCATCTTGCTGCACGACGGCGACGCCGCCGGCGGCAAGGTGGCGCAGATGTACGAGGAGTTCGTGAAGCTGGCGAAATAACGCGTTTTCGCCGCTTGCGGCTTCGCGGGAGAACCGCCAAGCCGCCAGCGGCGGATGGCCCGTCGAAGGAACTACCCATGTCTCGTTTCGCCGTCATATTGCCCGCGGCGGGGCAATCGTCGCGCTTTCGCGACAAGGAGAAGAAGGTCTTCGCGAACCTCGACGGCCGGGCCGTCTGGTTGCGCAGCGCCGAGCTGTTCGTCACGCGCGACGACGTTTGCCAGTGTTTGATCGTCGTCGCGCCGGAGGACATGGAGACCTTCAAACGCCGCTTCGCCGCCAACCTGGCGTTTCTGAATATCCAGATCGTCGAGGGCGGCAAGGAGCGTTTCGACTCGGTGGCCGCCGCCCTGGCGAAGTTGAAGGACGAGGCCGAGTTCGTCGCCGTCCACGATGCGGCCCGGCCGTGCGTGACGCGCGAGCTGATCGACGCCGTCTTCGCCCGCGCCGCCAAGGACGGCGCCGCCATGCTGGCCGTGCCGGTCGGCGACACGATCAAGCAGAGCGACGGCCACGATAACATTCTGGCGACCGTGCCGCGGCAGAACCTCTGGCTGGCCCAGACCCCGCAGGTATTCCGTCGCGACTGGCTGCTCGCTGCCTACGCCGGCCGGGCCAAGCTCGGCGCCGGCATCACCGACGATGCCCAGCTCGTTGAGGCTGCCGGCAAGGTGGTGCGCCTGGTGTCCGGCTCGACGACGAACCTGAAAATCACGGCCAAGGAAGACCTATTTCTGGCGGAAGCGATCCTCAAATCCCGGCCCAAGCCGAAGGGCAGCAACCCCATTCATCCCTTCGCGGACGAGGCGCAGTGGTGAAAAACGAGCCGCGACCGTGAGGGAGCGCTTTAGCAAAAGCGCT
>JBBQPD010000812.1:0-3479 GCA_038331535.1 Gemmatales bacterium
TGCTCGCACCGTAGGAGAAGCAGACCCGCAAGTTGTCCAAGCCCCGACGGCCGTAGTCCGTGCATTGGGGGTTCAGGCAGCAGAAGATTTTCAGGTCGTCCCTAGCTCATCCAGTCTTCGACGGGCGAAAGAAAAAGGGGCCATGCAGCTGCAATCAACCTAAAAAACAACTGCGCAGGCGGCAATACTGATAGGACACGACCAAAAATTATGCCCAGCCAAGAATTGAGGGGGCGCCTCCTGAACGAGGCGGCGTCGGTGTGGCGGCCTGAAGGGCCGCTTCCGCCAGCTCAGGCCGCGGGATTGGGTGCGTCAGCGTTTCCGGAGAGCGTCGCGCTGGTGCTTGCCCTGGGTCAGCAGCAACTCGATGCACTCACGGTCACCGGTTTCGAGCGCGCGGCGGAACTGGTCGAGACGGTCGCCGTAGGCATCAAGTGCGGCGAGCAGTGCTTCGCGGTTCTCCTGGAAGATGGCGGTCCAGACGTCGGGACAGCCGGCGGCGAGGCGGGTGGCGTCGCCGAAACCAGTGGCGGTGAGACCGAGCAACTCCGTGGGCACGGTGCCGGCGAGGGCGGACGCGGCGAGATGAGGCAGGTGGCTGGTCAGGGCCAGGGCGCGGTCGTGTTCGACGGCGTCCATCACGCGGACGTGCGCCCCAAGCGCTGTCCAGAAGTCGGCGACACGTTCAAGCCCCGCAGTCGTGCTGCCGCAGGGGGTCAGTACGACAACGCGACCCGAAAACAGGTCGGCATCGGCATGGTCGGGACCGTGCTTCTCCGATCCGGCCAGCGGATGGCCGCCGACAAAATCGATACCGGAGGGGAGTCGCCCTTCGATGGTGCGCACGATGGCGGCCTTGGTGCTGCCGACATCGGTAAGAAGAGTACCAGAGCGGCAATGCGGGGCGGCGGCGAGAACCTGTGCGGCGATGCGATCGACGGGCGTGCAAACGACCACAAGGTCGGCCTCCGCGACGGCAGCAGCAAGACTCGGGACGGTTCGATCGAGAATGCGCGCCGCACTGGCTCGACTCAGAGTGTCGGGATTGTGGTCGGTGCCGACGACATGGCGGACAACGCCGCGCCGCCGCGCCGCGAGTCCGACCGAACCGCCGAGCAGGCCGACGCCGACGAGGGCCAGGGTGTCGAAAGGCATCAGAGTAGCCACAGATAAACACAGAGGAACACAGATGAAGACAAGATAGGGTAGTGGGTCAGTTTGCCGCTTGCGGCTTAGCGGAGGATGCCCGCTAAGCCGCAAGCGGTAATCGTGCGCGGCAAACGGCCCCACTACCTAATTTCTCTCTGACTTGCGGAACTGATCGGCCATCTCCTTCGCGATGCGCTGGACCAGGGCGCGGTCCATCAAGGTGCCGTGGTTCTTTCCGGGGAACAACTCCACCACCGCGTCGCTGCCGAGGTCTTTCAGCGACTTCTGCACGAGCTTCGTCGCTCCTTCGAGATAGAACGTGTCCATATCCCCCATATAGATGTGAACCTTGCCCGCCAGCTTCGGCCCCAACGTCTTCCAGTTCCGTTCGAGGACGAGACGGATATCGTACTTCTCCCATTCCTTCGCCACAGTAGCATCGACGGCGCCGGTCTTGCGGTCCCAGAGCTTTTTCGGTCGGCCGTCCGGACCGCGCGGGCTGAACACCGCCTCGAAGGATAACAATTGGCCGCCGTGGCCCATCACCTCCTCCATGTCGGAGAAGCCCTTGTAGAAGAGCGACGGCTTGTCGCCATTGCGCGCGATCGGCCGCGGCTTGCCTTCGGCATCGGTGAACATGTTCGTGCCCGGCTTGTACAGGTCGATCATCTGGAAGTCGCGGAAGTCGATGGGATCGGGCGCGGTGGACCAGACGCCGCCGAAGAAGTCCGAGTAGGTAATCTGTAGCCACAGGCTGCTCCAGCCTCCGGACGAATGGCCGGTGAGCAGCCGCGACGCGGGTGTGCCGAGGGCGCGATACTTCTTCTCGATGGCCGGGATCAGCTCTTCGATCAGCGCCTTGCCGTACGGGCCATTGTTGGCCGAGTCGGCGAAGACGTGATGGCCGAGTCGGCAGTTCGGATCGAGGACGACATATAGAAACTCGACGCCATCGAGTTCCGTCCGCTGGCCGAAGGCGCCGTAATGATTGCCGCCAAAGCCGGGGATCTCGTACAGGACCGGGTACTTCTTCTCCGGAGTCGTCGCGTAGGACTTCGGCAAGGCGACGCCGGCCCGGAGCTTGATCGGCCGCTTGTGAAAGTCGCTGAGCAGCTTACTTTCGATCTCGACCAACTTGACGCGCTCGCTCTCGACGAAGACGCGCTCTTTGTAGACCTGGTCGATTTTCAGAGCGACGGGGCCGCTCTCGGCCGCGTTCAGTTCCATCCGGATCGGCTTACTGTGGCCGTTGCCCTCGGACTGGGCGAAGCTGATGCCGCGGTCGAAGTCCATGATGGCGACGATGGACCACATGCCGGCCTTGACGTCTTTGAGTGCCACCGGGCAGGCGATCACATCGGCGCCGAAGACCAGTTCCTCGCCGGGTTTCCAGTCCATCACATCCTTGGCGAAGAACGGCTCGGGGCGGAACCAGCTGGGTCCGTTGGGCGGTCGTGTGAGATTGCTCTGTGAAAGCATCACGTAGACGCGGCCGGTGAACGGCTTGTCGGTGACGGACTTGTCAAAGGAGACGTGGAATTCAAGCGGTTTCGGTTCCGCCGCCCGCGTTCCGCCCACGAAGACGACCGGCAACAGGAACGCGAGAATATGGTTGCGAGGAAACGAAAACATGGCCGGCAATCCTTCTTCAAGGCGAGAGCAAGTACCGTCAGGGAGTGTACGAGATTGGCGGCGACGACTCAAGCGTGAGGATTTACTGCGCGTTTCGCGCTTGGCCCGCGGCGGCTCAGATCAAGTCCAGGCGCCGCTTGTTGACGCGCGCGCGGTTACACTCGGCGCAGGTGCCGCGAATGATGAACGTGTGTCCGCTCGCGTTGAATTGCTGCTGCCGGCACACCTCGCGCACGGCGGTTTCGATGGCGGGGTTCTGGAACTCGATCATCTGGCCGCACAGGTCGCAGTGCATGTGCTCGTGCTGCGGATAGCCGTAGTCGTGTTCGTAACACATGCGCGGCCCGATTTCGAGGCGGCGCAACAACCCCGCGTCCACGAGTTTGGCCAGCGTGCGGTAGACCGTGGCCCGGCTGACTTCCAGGCCGGCCTTCTTCATGTCGTCGATGAGCTGGTCGGCGTCGAAATGGTTGTGTTGGCTGAAGATGTAGCGCACCATGTCCCGCTGTTGGTCCGTGAAGCGCTGCGGCTTCGGCCGGCTCGACAGAAACTCGCGGAACTTGTCTTCGGGACTCTGCGAGACGGTGACCGCTGGCAACTGCACGAGCCTGTCTCCTCCGTTCACCACAGCGAGAATGGTTCTCGATGCTCATTTTAGCGAGCGGAGACAGCAATACCAGCCCGGAGCGCCAGCGACG
>JBBQPD010000813.1:0-3479 GCA_038331535.1 Gemmatales bacterium
CTGAATGTGCTTGCCCCTGGTGGAATCGTGACTTGCGTGAAGAAGTTGCCATTGCCATCGAGCACCTCGACCGGCTTGCCGTTGACGGTAACGGCAACGATCCGGCGCGTCGAGCCGTCCGCCGCGCGAACACTGCTTGCATTCCCCGCGATTAGAACTTCGGCGCCGCGGACGAATCGGCTCCCCGCCATGCCGGCGTTCACGGCGATGTCAAAAGCCCCGACGGGGCGGATTGTGACCGTCGTGGAACCCGTTGTCGGCGGAACGCTGCTTGTCGTTGCTGTCGCCATCGCAGGGGTGTTCGGATTCAGCAAGAACGAAGCGGACTCGGGCGCCGATGAAGCATCCGGCGTGGCCGCCGTAGTTGACGTGAGTATGCTGCCCTCAGGCAACGTCACGCAACCAATCGTCACTGAGGTCCGGGTGTCGCTGTCGTTGTTCACCAACCGAAAGATGAGGTTGGCGTTCGTTCCCGCAGGCGCCTGGCTCAGGTCCAGGGTCACGGTCTGATCCCGCACCGTCGTGTTTGCGCCGAGGGCAACGTTCAAGCCTTCGGTGATGTTGAAGAACGCATCGCGGCCGGCGCCGATGGTGCCAACCAGCGGATGTCCCTGTGCATCGACCAGGGCGACCTCGACGGCGTCGTTGATGAACGAGGGGTCGGTGGTGTCGAAGGACAGGTCCGAATACGAAAAACTCAGGACGCCCGGATTCGCACCGATCTGGAAGGACATGCTGAGCGCGACCTGGAAGGAGTTCCCCTCGCGCAGGGTCGCCGTGTGCGGTTGCAGCACGACGACGCCCTGATTGGGGGATGTACCGCCCTGCTCGGCGGTGGTCCAGCCGTCCAGAAGGAAGTTGCATTCTACCGTCGGCGCAGGCGAAAATGTGAACGACAACTCCTTGCTGTCGTGATTGCCAGCCTTGTCGGTCGCTCGCAGTCGCAGGACGTGGCTACCCGCAGCGAGCGCACCGCTGTTAATTTGGTTCAACTGCTCTAACGTGAGGTTGAAACTGCCGTTCGCGCCAAGACTTGTCGCGAAACTCTGGAATGCACCAGCGTCGAGCGCGATCTCGACGCTGTTCAGCCCGCTCAGGGCATCCGTCACGCTGCCCCCAAGCACG
The DNA here is from genome assembly GCA_038331535.1 of Gemmatales bacterium. Classification (GTDB taxonomy): domain Bacteria; phylum Planctomycetota; class Planctomycetia; order Gemmatales; family Gemmataceae; genus JBBQPD01. Next base: position 1,126 of record JBBQPD010000813.1, read on the forward strand.
GGATTCGCCGGGTCAAAAGTGGGACTCGGTGAAAGAGCAATGACCGGCGGCGTAGCGTCCAGCGTGAAAGGAACACTGTGCGAAGTCTCGTTCCCGGCCAGGTCAATCGCCCGGAAACCCATAGTGTGCGGACCGTCTGTCAGGGCGCCGAACAATTCCGTATACACGGCGGCGGTCAACACGAACGAGCCGTCGGCGCCCAGGCGGGCCAGCACGTTCCGCGGAGCGCCGCCGTCCAGCATGATCTCGAAGACGGCCAGCGGACTGGCCGAGTCGGTCACCATCGCCAGGATGGTCGGGTCCGAGGTCACGCCGTCCGTGTTGGTTCCCGTCGGGGCCGTGTCGTTCACCAGGACGGCCTCGACGCTCGGCGGGATCGAATCCAGGTTGAAGGAAAAATCGTTGAGGGTGGTGTTCCCGACACCGTCGCCCAAGCGGAAGTGCAGAACGTGGGCTCCCTCGCCAAATGTTCCGCCGCTGAGCTGATCCAGCTGTGCCCGGTCCCAGAGGAATTGGCCCGCGGAAAGGTCTGTCAGGACGTTTTGATACGTCCCCTGATTGACAGCGACCTCAAAGGAGGCAATGCCGCTGCCGCTGTCGGTCACGGTCCCACGCACACGAGGATCGAAGGTGAGCAGGTCGATGTTGGTCGTGCCGCGCGGGGCGGTGTCGTTAACGAGTTGGGCGGAGATCAGGGGCTTGTTCGTATCCAGCGTGAAGGGCAGGTCAAACTCTTTCGATACGTTGCCCGCCGCATCGCGTGCTTGCAGTTGCAGGCGATGCTCCCCGTCACGGAGGGGCTGCCCCGCCAGGGCTTCGAGGCGCTCCCGCGTTAGAGTGAACGTGCCGTCGGCCTGGAGCAAATCGGTAATATCTTGGAAGATCCCTGCCCCGTCCTGACGGACGAGCAGTTGCGCCACATGGACGTCGTCGTGAGCGGCGGCGACGATCGTGGGGTCGCCGGTCAAGCCGTCCGAAGCGCTCACCCCCGTATCGTTCGCGAGTCGAGCCGTGACCTCCGGCGCCGTTGTGTCAACCGGTGGGGGCGGAGACGGGTTCCCCTGCGGAGTCCCAAACTTGAACTGCAAAACCGCGTCGTTGAAATCCTGGTCGCCGCCGCCGGTCAGATCCTCCCAGGCGAACTGGTTCGGCCCCAGACGGCGGAGGTGGTCAAACCCGTCGGGGTTCGCCTGGACGAACGAGAAGAAGACGGTAGGCCGACGGTCCGGGGGTTGCAACAGCGCGTCGGTCGTGGTTCCGTTCTGGACTAGATACAACCCCACGAAGCCGCCGCCCGGCAGGTCAAACGTGGTGGCCGCTCCTTTCCCTTCGCTGCTCACAAACAGGATGCGCCGCATGAGACTCGAGAGCGCGGCGGCTTCGTAACCTTGGTCCCCCGGTCGAAGGCTGCCGATCCGGCCGGCGGCGTCATCGACGACGAACAGTCCGACTTCGTTGTGGTAGGCCGATTCTCGCTGCACCAGGGTGACGGTGGTCGGCACCGTCTGCCCCGCTTGCCCCGGCACCGCGACAGCCGGACCATCCGCGGCGTCCGCACGGCTGACAGTCATGACCGCGTCGTTGAAGTCCTGATCGCCGCCGCCGGTTAGGTCTTCCCACGCAAACTGCTGCATGCCATTAGCGAATACTTGATCGCGGACATGATCGAAGCCGTCGGGGTTGGCGCCGGCGAACGAGAAGAAGCCGACCGGGCCGGCTCCGACCGCGTTGCTTGGGTTCTGGGTGAGGAGTGAGGCGGTCCGGTTATTCTGGATCAGGTAGAGGCCGAGGCGGTCGCCGGCGTGAAAGGTAACATCGTGGCGGGCGCCGGCGCCGGCGCCGCTGTCGAAGACGACCTGGCTGGAACTTAGAGCCGCCTGCGCGTAGCCCGGTTGCCCGGGGAGAAGCCCACCTGCACGACCCACTTCGTCCTGGACGACGTAGACGCCGATTTCATTGTTGTAGGCTGCATCGCGGGATGTCCAGTCGAAGCGCACACGGACTTCCTCGCCCGGCGCCCCCGGCACGAGGTAGGCGTGGTTCGCGAGGAGGATGCGCGGTTCCAACTCCTCAAGGTGGAGAGGGCGCGTCGCCCGGCGGAGTTTCTTGCGCACCTGGGTCGGGGTGGTTTTGCCGCGCCGACGTGGAAGCCAGCGGTCGACCAGAGAACCCAGCCAGAAGGGTGAGATGGCAATTCTCAATCAAACAAAGGTCTGCTTGGAGGGTGCGCGGCTACGTCACAGAGAGGAGTGTACGTACCCCGTACCGTGCCCGCCATTGCAAATGTTCGGATTCCGAAAAACTTCGCGCCCCACCGGAACAGGTGTTCATGGTATCAATCCTTGCGTCCGGAG
>JBBQPD010000814.1:0-3466 GCA_038331535.1 Gemmatales bacterium
CACCTGGTCGCCGTGGCTCATCCAGACGATCGTGTTCTGCGGGACGCCGGCGAACAGGCCGTCAGGTTCGGCGATGTGACACTCGGCCCGGCCGAACTCGCGGCTGGCCGCCGGCTTCACCTCGCCGCCGAGTTGATACGCGGCGAGCTGCATCCCGTAGCAGATGCCGAGGATGGGTACGCCGAGGTCGTAGACCTTTGGATCGCAGCGCGGCGCTCCAGGGGCGTAAACGCTGGCCGGGCCGCCCGTGAGGATGATGCCGGTCGGCTTCAACTCGGCGACGCGCTCGGCCGGCAGATCGTGGCGCACAATCTGGCAGAAGACGTTTTGCTCGCGCACACGCCGGGCGATGAGCTGGCCGTACTGCGCGCCGAAGTCGAAGATCAGAACACGTTCAGTTTCGGGAGATGGTGCCATCTTGTTTCAGCACTTCTGGGGTCTTGGGGTCCGGCTCCGCCCAGAGGGCGAAGAGTTCCTCGATGGCCGACTCGTCGTCGATGTGGCCATCGCTTTGGTATCGCTCGATGTCGATGTCGCCGTCCGCGGTGAATTCGACTTCCCAGTATTGGCCCGGGGCGTAGACGACTACCATGACAGCATCCTCGCGCGAATGCCGCATCGTGTAATTGATCTTCGCCTGATCGAGACGCTCAAGAAACTCAAGAAGCCGGCCGAATGGATCGTTATTCATTTGTCGAACCTCTTCTCCTTGAGCAATTTTTTGAACGTCTTATAGCCCGGCTCTCGTCGCGAAGCCCGTTCCTCGATCTCCTCCCACGTCAGGTACAGAATGTCGTCCCAACTGGGCGATCCGGTATCGAGCGCGGCGTTCTTGATGCTCCCGCGTTTCCCTTTGAGAATTTCGGCAACCGTCTTCCCGTTGTTCGCCGACATTCATCCCCTCCCCAACTCCGTCGCGCGCCGTGTCGCCGCCTCGACGGCATCCATCAGCGCCCCTCGGACGCCGGCACGCTCCAGGGCGTGCAGGCCGGCGATGGTCGTGCCGCCGGGGCTGGCCACCATATCCTTCAGCGCCGCGGGGTGCGTCGCCGTCTCCAGCACCATCTTGGCGGCGCCGAACACGGTCTGCGCCGCCAGGGCCGTCGCCACTTCGCGCGGCAGGCCGACGCGCACGCCGCCGTCGGACAGCGCCTCGATCATCAAATAGACGAACGCCGGGCCGCTGCCGCTCAGGCCGGTGACGGCGTCGAGCAGGTGTTCCGGCACGCGAAACGCCTTGCCGACCGCGTTGAGCAGGCGATCGACCAGCGCGACGTCCTCGGCGGTCGCGCCCGCGCCGGGGCTGTAACCCGACGCGCTGGCCCCGACCAGGCACGGCGTATTCGGCATGACGCGGACGAGCCGACCGTGATCGCCGAGTCCCGTCGCGATCTGCTTCAACGGAATCCCGGCGGCGATGGACACGATCAGGTGCTGCGCCGTAACGTGCGGACGAATCTCGTCGAGCAGAGAGGTCATCGTCTGTGGCTTGATCGCGATAACCAGAACGTCGCTGGCGGCGACGACCTCGATATTGTTGGTGGTAGTGCGAAAGCTGCGGCCGGCGGCGAAGGAATCGCGAGCGGCGCGCACCGGGTCGCTGGCCAGGATGCGTTCGGACCCTACCAGGCCAGCGTCGGTCCAGCCGTGTGCCAGGGCGGTCGCCATCTTGCCGGCGCCGAGAAAGCCGATCCGCGGTCCGGTGGTGTCAGGCATGTCCGCCTCGCCCTGTTTGCGTGCCGAGTGAATCTCTCATCATACCGAATGGGGAGGGTCGGGGTAAATGCTGCCGCTGGCGGCTTAGCGGTCCTACGCCGCTAAGCCGCCAGCGGCAACTCGAAGAAATCGCACCGAGAAGTTGTTGCACCTTCCCGCCGCGCCGCTTAGACTGATCCCAACGCGAATTTTCACCCGTTCTTTCACCTGGGAAGGAGACTCTCCTATGGCTCGACGGAATACGAACCGTCGTCAGTTTCTGCGCGAGGGCGCCCTCGCCGGCGTCGGCTTCTGGGCCGCCGGCGGCGTGGTCCTCGGCGACGAGGCCAAGAAACTGGCGAACGACAAGATCAACATCGCCTGCATCGGCGTCGGCGGCAAAGGCGACAGCGACACCAACGACGCCGGCCAGGTCGGCAATATCGTCGCCCTCTGCGATATCGACGACAACACCCTCAACAAGAAGGCGGAAAAGTTTCCCAAGGCGAAGAAGTACAACGATTTCCGCAAGATGCTCGAAGAGATGGAAAAGGACATCGACGCCGTGACGGTCAGCACACCCGACCACACGCACGCCCCCGCCGCCATGATGGCGATGAAGATGAAGAAGCACGTCTACTGCCAGAAGCCGTTGACGCATACCGTTTACGAAGCCCGGCAGATGCGCGAGACCGCCAAGAAGATGGGCGTCGCCACGCAGATGGGCAACCAGGGCACGGCGTCCGACGGCGTTCGTCGCGCGGCCGAGATCATCCAGGCAGGCGCCATCGGCAAGGTGAGCGAGGTCCACGTCTGGACGAACCGGCCGGTGTGGGACCAGGCGCCGGATTACAAGGCCCGGCCGAAAGAGGCGCCGGTCCCCGCGCATGTCCACTGGGATCTGTTCCTCGGGCCGGCCCCCGAGCGACCCTATTCTCCTGTCTACCATCCGTTCAGCTGGCGCGGCTGGTTGGACTTCGGTACGGGCGCACTCGGCGACATGGCCTGCCACACGGCGAACATGGCCTTCCTGGCGCTGAAGCTCGGCCACCCGACGTCGGTCGTCGCCGAGGCTGGCGACGTCAATCCCGAGACGTACCCGACGTGGGCGAAGGTGACGTTCAACTTCCCCGCGCGCGGCGAGATGCCGGCGCTAAAGTTCTACTGGTACGAGGGCCGCGAGGGCGGTCGGCACAACAAGAACGGCAAGCGTACGCTGCCCCCGGAAGAGTTGCTGGGCAAGGTGCTGAAGCCGGGTCAGACGCTGGCGGACAGCGGCTCCATCTTGGTTGGCGACAAGGGCATCCTGTTTTCGCCCAATGACTACGGCGAGCAGTACAAGTTGCTGCCGGAAAAGGACTTCGCCGATTACAAGGGGCCGGAGAAGACGCTGCCGCGCAACGGCGGCGGCGACCTCGGCATGAAGAAGGAATGGGCTGAGGCGATGCGCGGCAGCAAGCCGGCGATGTCGAACTTCGACTACGCCGCGATGCTGACCGAGACGATCCTGCTCGGCAACGTCGCCGTCCGCGCCGGCGGCAAGCTGCTGGAGTGGGACGGGCCGGAGTTGAAGTTTACCAACGACAAGGACGCGAACAAGTTCCTGCACTACGAATATCGTAAGGGCTGGACGCTGTAACCCGTCTGCGCCGCGTGCGGCGTATCGGGGGAAACCGCTAAGCCGCAAGCGGCCATTATTACTCACGTAATGCGGTCGAGATTATTGTTCAGTTCGTTAGCCACCAGCATCACCTTGGCGCCGGCCTTGGGC
>JBBQPD010000815.1:0-3463 GCA_038331535.1 Gemmatales bacterium
TCCCTGACGGTCGCGGCTCGTGAATGAGGCATCTCAGGAGCGTTCCCCGCGCTCCCTGACGGTCGCGGCTCGTGAATGAGGCATCTCAGAAGAAGAACACCACCTTCTCGTACATGAACTCCCACACGCCGTAAAACAGCGAGTAGCCCATGCGGTGGTCGCCGCAACGAATCTTGGCGTGAACCTCGGTGCCGGCCACGCGGTTGCCGGCGTGCGGCAGTCGGTCGTCGTCCGAAATGGAAGCGTCCTCGATGTCCACGAAGGCGATCACCACCGGCTCGGCCTCGGACGTCTCATCTTTCGCGGGCGTCGCCTCGGAGGCGATGCGGTTGCGGTGCAGTTTACCCTTGTACGTCTTGGTCGGGTCGCTGCGGAGCAGGAAATCGACGTCGAGCGTGTCGGTTTTCAAGCGCTCGAACCCGGCCAGCACCTGGCCGATATGTTTCTGCGGAATCTTCATCTCGATCTCCCAGGGGCCTTCCTTGAGGCCGACGCTGAGGATCGGTTCCGTCGGCTTGGCCTGCTTGCCCAGCCACTGGTCTTCGTAGTCGGAGGTGAGCAGCGTCCAGTGGCGCGGCCCCGTGTAGTTGCGCAGCCGCACGTTGTCCTGGTCGGAGAACTCCGGCGCTTTCAGGAGGAAATAGCCGGCCCGCTGCGGCAGGGCGGCGGTGTTTTTGCGCAGCTCGACCAGTTCCTTCTTCTTCGATTCCGCCAGCCGCCTGTTTTCCAGGGCGTCCGCCCGAAACTTCACGCGTTCGGCTTCGTTATCACCCTTGAGCGCCATGGCGTCAAAGAAAGTCGCCTTGTCGTCGGCGATCTTCACCGCGTCTTCCAGCTCTAACCCGAAATTTCGCTGTTGCAGATCGTACAGGAGCGCGATGCTACTGAGTTCCGGCACCGTCGTCCCAGGCCGGACGTAGAACTGTTTCACCGTGCAATCGACGGGCGGATAGAGCTTCTGGCGCACCACCGGCACCAGCTGGCCGTTGGCGTCCATCTTGAGCGGGTAGGGCAACAGGATCAGGACGGCGAGCAGCATCGTCAGGCTGAGGCAGACCAGCATCCAGATGGCGCGCGCCTTGCCGCCCAGCCCTTCCTGCGCCTTGGCCAGAGGCATCCACAGCATCCGCATCGGGATACGGCGGTACTCGACGGCGTTGTACAGGGCGCTGGTGGCGTGCCGCGTGACCACGTCGAGGCGATCGAGCAACGGCTGCATCTCGTTGGGCGGATCGAAGCACTCCATCACAACCGCCGCGCGGGCCGGCTTCCGGCTGTCCTTGCCGTCGCGCTCGTCCTTTAACGGCTGGATAACCAGCAGCTTGCTATTGCTCTCGTGCAGGTATTCGTTCATCGACGCCAGCACCTTCGGCGGCAGGCTATCGTCGATCGTGCCGTTGAACACCAGCTTTTCGCCCCAGGCCAGCACGTGGTCGCAGAGGGTGCGCATCAGCTTGACGAGGTTGGAGCGTTTCTCGACCACGTCGGCGCCACTGACGGCTTCGATGCGCGTGCGCGCTCCGGAGCGGATGGCGACGGACACGCGGTCGCACTCGACGAGCCGGCGGCCTTCGTTGGCGACGAGGTAGGCCACCTCGGTCGGGTTGAGGCTGCCGTGAACCTGGCGGGCGTAGGCTTCGAGCTGGGTCCAGAGCTGCTGCTGCCCGGCCAGCTGCGTCATGCGCTGATGGCGCAGGTAGCGAGAGCACAGGTCGGCCATCAGGCTCATGTACTGGAGGAACCCCTGCACGGCGTTCAGCGGCCGACTGGGGTTTTGGAAGACTTCGAGCAAGCCGACGACCTGTTCGTTTTGGATGACCGGGACGAGGAGGAGGAGATGATCGGTCGGGTTGCCAGGGGCGGCTTTACCGTCTTGCGCGGGGGCGACGCTGGTGTTGGGGAGCAGATGCACCGGCTGTGGGGCGGCCTGATGCAGGGCCATGAGGAGCAAGCCCTCGTGGCTCTGGCGCGTCTGCTCGTTGCGCTCGGTGCCGACCTGGTTGAGGTTGACCTGGTAGTGCAGTTGCGGCGTGCCGGGGATGGTGCGCAGCCAGACGGCGCCGGCCGGGGCAGCGAGGGCGTCGAGCAGGCGTTTGAGGACTTCGCCGTAAAATGTCGTGGGCGGGACGTCGGTCTCCGCCATGCGAGCGATGTCGTCGAGGTGCCGGCCGATCCGTCGTCGTTCCTGGTCGATCACCTGGTTGCTGGTGTGAGGGTCAGTGCCGACGGCCACGGCTCAACCTCGCGGATTGGGGTTGGAATAGGGGCGGAAAAACGCATGCTCACGAATGCTCGGAACGATTCACTTTAGATCGTTTCGTTTCGTTAAGCAAGGGCATCAGGCCGCCGATTTTCCGTCCCGGCAGAATACTGTGTGGCAGAACGTGCAGGACGCTGCCTCTTTAGCAGGTGCCGACAGAGGTGCGATTCACGCCGCGCGGGACCGCAATTGTAGGGCAAGCTTTAGCTTGCCCCACTACGGGCAAGCTAAAGCTTGCCCTACAATTTTCACGCCGCGCGGGCGTCGGGTTCCGCCGCGTGTGTCTCCCAGAAGACGATTTCCTGCATCAGCTCGCAGGCTTCGAGGGCGGTATCGGGCAGCGGCCACGGAAAGCGTTCCGTCGCCGCCAGTTGCAGGGCCGGTCCCCAGGAATGGTCGAGACACCAGAGTTGAACGAAACGCGCCACCGCCCGGCCGCGCAGGCACAAGCGTTTGACCTCGCGGGCGGCCTTGTCAGGCGGCGCCGTCGCAACGAGGCGTTCGGCCTCTTCGATCAACCATTCGACGAGAACCCGCGCCTCGGCGTCGCCGAGGCCGCGCGTCAGGGCATCGTCATTGAGAATATCGCGGAGCAACGAATTGGCCTGCATACCATCCCCCTCCGCGCCCGGCTCCGCTCCCCAGCGGCCCCAGACGTGGTTCCCCCCCGATACGATCCAACGGGAAGGCGGGCTATAGCGGCGCGTGGGTTTGCGGGCAACACCAATCTCGTTTGCCGCTTGCGGCTTCGCGGGTTCCCGGAACCGCTTACTTCGTGCGCGGCTCCTTTGCCGCTTGCGGCTTGGCGGGTTCCCGGAACCGCTTACTTCGTGCGCGGCTCCTTGCCGGGCTTGCGTTGTGGCAGCGCGCTATAGGGATCCTCCGGCCAGGCGTGTCGCGGATAGCGTACCCGCAACTCCTTCCGCACCAGCGGATAGGTATTAGCCCAAAAGCTGGCCAGGTCGTCGGTCACCTGTTGCGGCCGATAATTCGGGGCCAGCAGGTGCAGCAACACCCGCACCCGGCCGCCAGCGACGCGCGGCGTCTCGCGCAGGCCGAACACCTCCTGAATGCGTACCGCCAGCACCGGCGGCCGCCCCTCTTCGTACTTCAGTGCAATGCGACTGCCGCTCGGCACCGCCAACCGCTCCGGCGCCTCGCGCTCCACTGCCTGCCGCTGGGCGTGGGTCAGCTGCGCCTGTA
>JBBQPD010000816.1:0-3457 GCA_038331535.1 Gemmatales bacterium
TCGCCGCGACCTCGTTCCGGGTGAATCTCGTAGCGGCCGCGGTCGATGTACAACGTCGCGTCGGTACCCATGAACTCGATCATCGCTCCGTTGCGGGCGTTGCTGAACGTGCCCTCGAAGTATGCCTGCACGTCGCCGGGATAGTTGAGGATCGTCTGCACGGTGTCCGGCGTCTCCCAGACGCCCTTGCTGACGGTGTGCGTGCCGAGTGCTACCGCCTGCGTCGGGTGGTCGAGACCGAGGATCCAGTGGGCTACGTCGATCCAGTGGACCATGAGGTCCGTGAACAAGCCCCCGCCGAAATCCCAGAACCAGCGCCAGTTGCGGAAGCGGTACTCGTCGAAATCCTGCTTCGGCGCGGAGCCGAGGAAGGCGGGCCAATCGACGCTTTTCGGATCGATGTTGAGCGCGTTCTTGCGGACGCGGTCGGTGTTGCGGTTCCACGTCAGGTGGACCTTGTGGACCTTGCCGAGCTTGCCCGCGCGGACGAGGTCGTACGCCTTCTGGATGTGCGTCATGCTGCGTTGCTGCGTGCCGACCTGGACGATTTTCTTGTACTTGTGCTGCGCCTCGAGCACGGCCCGGCCTTCTTCAAGGCTGTGCGTGAGCGGTTTCTCGACGTACACGTCCTTGCCGGCGGCGCAGGCGTCGATGGTCATCGGCACGTGCCAGTGATCCGGACTGCCGATCAGCACGGCGTCGATGTCCTTGTGGGCGAGAAGATCCTTGTAGATCTTGGTGGTGAACGCCTTCGGGTCGGCGAGCAGTTTGCCTTGTTCGAGGTGATTGTCCCACACGTCGCAGACGGCGGCGATGCGGACGTTGGGAACCTTGACGAGCGATTTCATCAGGTAGCGGGCGCGACCGCCGCTGCCGATCACGCCGACGTTCAGCGTGTCGTTGGCGCCGAAAACTCTACCGACCGAGACGGCGGTCGCGGTGAGGAACGCCGACGATTTCAGGAACGAGCGCCGCGTGACGGTCATGAGGGTTTCTCCAAGAGTGGTTGTTTACGTTTCGCGCCCAGTCGTTCTAGCTCTGCGCCGTCCAGCACGGGCGTCCCACCCGCGGCAGACGCGACGCGGGCGGCAAGTCGGTTCGCGAACGCGGCCGCTTCGCCGAGCTCAAGCCCTTCGAGTACCGCACACAACAAGCCTGCGGTGAACGCGTCGCCGGCACCGATGGTATCCACGACACGAACCGGCAGCCCGGGAACCACGATTTCCTCATCGTCGGTCTGGATAAGGCAGCCGTTCGCGCCGCGCGTCAGGCACACCAGCTCCACCTTATAATCCCTGCGCAGATGCGATAAGAGCGCCGAATCATTCTTGCCCGCCAGTTCGAGCAGGTCGCGCAGCGAGACGATCTCCTCCTCGTTCAACTTGGCCCAGCGGCACGCGCGGAGAGAAGTTTCGACGATCTCCCGGTCAAAATAGTGCTGGCGGAGATTCACGTCGTAGACGACCAGGGCGTTGCTGGCGGCGCGGACGAGACGGCGTATCGTCGCGCGGGCGATCGCATGGCGCTGAATCAGCGTGCCGAAGCAGAGGGCGCGGACGTGGGGAGCGATCCCGTCCAACCGTTCATTCCAGGCGAGAAAATCGTAGGCAACATCGGGCGTGATCGTGTAGGTCGGCTGGCCGCGTTCGTCTACCTGCACTGCGACCGTGCCAGTCGCGTGGTCGGGGTCGTCCTGAATGAGATCATCCGTCAGTCCAAGCCGGCGCACGGCCGCGCGAATGTCCTGGCCGCGTGGATCGACGCCGATGCGGCTGACCATGACGGCGTCGTGGCCGAGTTGATGACAATGAAAGGTGAAATTGAACGGCGCCCCACCGAGTTGAGGACCATCCGGCAACAGATCCCAAAGGATTTCGCCGATGCCGAGGATTTCGGGTCGTTTGGCGGTCATGGACAGTCGCGCCCCGCGAGGATTCGTGAGGCGCTATTGTCGAGCGGAATGGTTCGAGTTGCAAGGGGCCGAATCGGACTGAAGTTTTCGCCACAGGCGCACCGATGTTCACCGCATCAGGAGGTGGCCCATGCGAATATCAACAAAAGAAACAGACCTGGTGCGCGCCTGTCTCGACTGGCTGGCGTTACATCGGGTGATGGCCTGGCGCATGAACAACACCGGCATCTTCGATCCGGTAAAGAGGGTGTTCCGGTCGTTTCACGGCTTAAAGGGCGTGTCCGACATTCTCGGCATTCTCCCGATTTCCGTCGAGAAGGGCGAGCGCCGATTAACGGTCGGAAGTTTCCTCGCCGTCGAGACGAAGCGTCCCGGTGAGAAGATGCGGGAAGATCAGGAAGCGTTCCTGGCGGCAGTCCGCGAGCGCGGCGGCGTCGGCCTCTGCGTTCACTCGCTCGACGAATTGGACAAGGGATTGCGTGGGTATCTATGAAAGCGGCACGGGCCTGGCGTTTCGCGGAACGTCAAGCCCTGTCGCGCCGATTATCAGTAACCGACCGGGTAGTAGCAGTCGCGGCCGGCGTCCCAGTAGTAGTAGCAGCGGACGCAGGGATCGTAGTACTGGTAGCGGCAGTAGTGGCTATCCCAGACGCGGAACTCCCAGTGGTGGTGATCGTGCCCGCGGTAATAGTAGCCGGAGCTGAAGCGGACGCCGTGGTCGAGGTGATACGACGAGCCGACGACGACGACGTGTCCGCGGCTGTGTGAGTGACTCGGTTCGTGCGCCGCGGCGGAGCCGTTGAAGGTCAGGCCGAGGCACAGTGCGGACGCGGCAAGCAGTAGCTTGTTCATAAAGACCTCTTTGATATTCAGGGGATCGGGTTGACTGGGAGGCGGAAGGTCTTGCGGCCGCTTTCGCGTTTGGCCTTCCTGTCCTCTTCTGTCGAGGGAACGCAGCGAGAAAGGCGACTTGCGCGCCTGCCGCTTGCAACCGGCTTGGCCGTCGCCGACAATTACAGCAGCGTCCGATTTCGACGAGGCTCCCACCAGAGGACCGACGAATGATCCGAAACCTGGCCCGCTGCCCCTACTGCGGCGGTTGCGAGATCGCGCTCGACGAGAAACCCGATCTGGTCTTCAACCCCGACAAGCCCGCCGGCCCCTGTCCCCACCTCGCCTGGATCGAACTTCGTTTCGCCGAGTTTACGCTGAACGAGCACGGCGCCAATCACATGATCGGCTCAAACGAACTCACCTGGGCGCCGGACTTTCCCCTCGAAGAAAAACTCGCCGACGAGGTCCACGCCTTCCTGCACGAATTTCTCGTCAACGGCCCTCGCTGGGCGTTCGCGCCCGCTCAACCGTGTACTATCAAGCCGATCTCAGCCGAGGAGAAGAAAGCCGACGCGAAGGGACACGAGCATCCGCTCTGGGAGGTCGATGGCAACGCGATCTACGCGGCCGACTCGAAGGCGTTCTGGGATGCACTGCCTGCCTGCCGGGAACGTCAACTGGCCGCACTTGACGTGCAATGAGAGGCTGTCC
>JBBQPD010000817.1:0-3456 GCA_038331535.1 Gemmatales bacterium
GAGGACACAGGTGTAACGATTGATCCGACTCTCACACCGCCTGGTACATAAAATGGGGGCATTCCAGCGGTTCACGCAACGCCAGACGGAAGCGTTCGTCAACGTCGTTCAGGATACGCGGCCGAAACCGACGCTCGAAACCATCGAACGCAAGCTGGACGCCCTCTGAACGGGCCTCAATCTGGCGCGGCGGATGTCGAGAGCCCCGCCCGCCACCTGCACCATTACTTCGTCCATACGGACCACGAAAAACCTCTATTGCATCGGGGAGTAACATGGGAGTTCATCACCGCCGCCGCTTCACCGGGTCAGGGCTTTTTGTCCTCCTTGACCCGCTCGAAGACGAACACGACGTTGGTGGTGTCCTTGGTGGTGAAGTCCTTCGGCCGGTCGCCCTCCGCACTGGCGGGGGGCGTCAGGCAAACGATGAACTTGTCACCCTCTATTTTGTAAATGCCGTACTGCCTTTTCCCTTTCTGCTCCCCGCTCTCATGTAGGTTCTCGAGGGTCTTGGGGTTCTTCTTGGGATTGATGGTGATCGTGAAGCGAAATTCGCCTTGTGGCGTCTGGCCCGTAGACTTGCCATCGGCTGCGATGACAACCGTGAAGGCCGGGATTTCGTCCTTGGGAAACGGCTTCCCCGCTGCCTCGCCGGCCACGGTTTTCCACTTTCCTTGCAACGCCTTGAGATCCTTCCGAACGTCGTCGGTGTCGGCGGCCACCAAGAGGGGAGTGGCCAGCACGATCAGGACACAGATGATCTGTGGCATTGATTTTCCTTTGCGAGAAAGTTCGATTGCCGATCGCCGAACGCCACGCTCAGCTGCCGAGCCGGCTGGATTAGCGTCATCGATCGAATAACCGCAATGCCGGCCCGGTCAGTCTGCAGCTAATTGTTCGGCCTGGAATCTGGAATGTCCACATTTGCATTTCCCGGCCTTAACTTGGAAGATTCCGGGGAAGCCGACGTGCCGAGTGGATGACAGCAACCACTTGGACATCCTGCCCATCGACTCGATACAGGATACGGTATGGGTGTTCGAATACCTCCCGGATGCTCGAATCTCCGTACTCCGGCACCTCTGCCCCAACCAGCGGTTGACCGCCTAACGCCTCAGTTCGGACCACAACACGCTCGGCCAGAGTCTGAGCGTAACCGGGGCTACTCCGGGCCAGAAAGTCGCGGATCGCCTGGAGTTGGTCGGTCGCGGTCTCGGTCCAGGTGACACTCATGTTGGCAACCCCAACCGCCGCCGCACTTCTTCAACCGGGACCAAGCGACCAGCCCGACAATCTTCGAGTCCGGCCTCGATCGACTGGCGGACGTAGATCTCGTATAGCAGATCCTCCCAGGTGGCATCGGCGGGCAATTGATCGACGAGTCGGCGGGCCTCATCTCGGACGCTTGTGGTCGTCATCGGTTGTTCCTCAGGGAAGGCGACTCTCCCACTGTACCTAACAGCATCTCTTCGAGCAACCGCCCTCTCTGGTGGAACGGCTAGAGCATTTCTTTCAGCCGCATTCCAGGCCACGTTTCTGGTGCTACTCCGCCGCGCTGCGACTCTTTCGCACCGAGAACTTCTGGCGAATTGGCTGGTTGGCGTGGCGTACCGCACGTCCCTGGAAGCGCGATCCCGCTTGTCGCGACGATGGGCGAAGGAACAGCAGATGGAATCCTTTCCGCACCTCGCGACTGAACCGGATGAATCTCATCCGGAATTGCTGGCTCTGCTGGACCGCGAGTTGAATCGGCTGCCCGACAAATATCGTGTCCCGGTCGTGCTGTGCGAATTGGAAGGAGCGTCGCGAAAAACCGTGACGCGATGGGCGCGTTCCCGACTGCTGCGATCCTCGACAAGAACGGCAAGCCGCTTCTGAGTTGGCGCGTCGCGCTCCTGCCCTACATCGAACAAGACGCTCTTTATCGACAGTTCAAACTCGACGAGCCGTGGGACAGCGAACACAACAAGAAACTGATCGCCCAAATGCCGAAGATCTACGGCGAATAAGGCCCGAAGACGCACTATCGTGTGTTCACCGGTAAGGGCACGATGTTTGAGGGAACGAAGGGCATCAAACTGACCGACGTGACCGACGGCACGAGCGTCACACTCATGATCGTGGAAGCACCGGACGCCGTGGAGTGGACGAAGCCGGAAGAGTTCGAATACGATGCGCAGAAACCGCTGCCGAACGCTCTATTCCGCAGTCACGGGAAACGCGATCGGCCGTCGGTCGCGCTGGGAGCGGTACACGGCCGTGAACATGGCCACCACGATCCGGCCTTCTTCACCGGTCACCAGCGGCGGCCGATTTTCGCGCACGGCCCGCAGGAAGTCTTGCACTTGCAAGGCGTGGTAATGGTTGGTGGCGTTGATTCGTGCGAAGCGGGCGCGATCCTCGGCCTGGAACTGAGCCAGCAACGGTTCTTCACCTGGGATCGTCCAGACGTCGTTCAGCGGCGGCTCGGCAATCTCGGACACACCCGCGATAAACGTGGCCCCGCGATCCGTCTCGACGCCTACCGACGCGCCGCTGGAGCCGTGAATATGGACCTTCGTGTAAATGCCCGGCCGCTGTGAGAGGCTCGTGACGACAGCACCGAGGCCGCCGTTTTTGAAGCGGATCGTGGCGACGGCCGTGTCCTCCACCTCGACGGACGGGTGGTTGAGGTTCGCCCAGTAGCCGCTGATTTCGTCGATCTCCCCCATGAACCATTGCAAGAGGTCGAGCTGGTGCGGCGACTGGTTGACGAGGACGCCGCCGCCCTCGGTGCTCCACTTGCCCCGCCAGGGGTCGGACAGATAATAGGCGGGATCGCGCCAGCTGTACATCGTAAACACGCCGAGCACCGGCCGGCCGATCTTGCCCGCATCAATCGCGGCTTTCATGCGCAACACCGGCTCGTACAGCCGCCGCTGGCTGACGACGCCGAGCTTGACTCCCGTTCGACGGGCCGCGGCGATCATGGCATCGCAATCCGCGAGGCTGGCGGCCAGTGGCTTTTCGACGAGCACGTGGGCGCCGGCCTCCGCAGCCCGAATGGCTGCCTCGGCGTGCAGCGGATGAGGCGTGCAGATGACGACGGCCTCCGGGGCGGTCTCTCGCAGCATCGTGTCTATATCGGAGAAGGCGCGGGCGCCAGAGCGCGCGGAAAAAGCTGCGGCGCGCTCCGGACTGTTGTCGCAGACGGCGACGAAGTCCGATTCGGGCAGGCTGCTGAGCGCCGCGGCGTGGATTTGTCCGACCTTGCCGCAGCCGACCAGAGCAGTGCGAACGGGTTTCATACGATCCTCCTGGGAGGGTTCCGAATAAATGAGACAAGAGCCAGGCACGGATGCGCAGAACCTGAAGCCTCGGTTTTGGCTGAAAGCTGAGAGCTTCTAGCTGATAGCTTTCAGCCAATCCCTCTGATTTTCTGAACGCGCCTGGGGAAAATGTACGAGGTCAAGCACC
>JBBQPD010000818.1:0-3446 GCA_038331535.1 Gemmatales bacterium
CCTCTTGCTTCGGGTCGAATCGCTCGACGCGGATCTTTTTCCCACCGCTGACGAAGGTGCCGGCCACGAAGGGCGGCTTCTCGGCGGCGCGGGCCGCGGGGGACGACGATAGCACGGCCCGGAGCGCCAGCAGGGGAAGAAAGCGTGTGGGCGCAAAGGAAGCGCGGTGGGACAGCACGGTCGTCCTCCATTGTTGCCGGAGATCGGAGCCTCACACCGCCGACACCTGTCGGCGGAAGGTCTCGAGGTATTGGCCATCGCCGGTGCGACCCCCTCTATCAGGGTCACTCCGCAGTCCCCGCCACGCCCGCTCAACAATTTTTCAGTTTTCCGAGGTGGAGCGATGCCGTCGCGCCGTCGCTGCCGTCGCACCACGCATGTAAAGTGCTGGGAATAAGAGTTGCCCTCGGGTAAACTCCTTACTATTCAACTCGCCGACCTGGGGGGATGCGGAGGGATTGCCGATGCCGGTAGGAGAAGACATTACGCGCTTGCTGCAGTTGCTGAAGGACGGGAATCGCGAGGCGGTCGAGCCGTTACTGGAGACTTACTTTCGCCGCCTGGTCGGCCTGGCCCGCGAGCGGCTGCGCGGATTGCCACGGGGTGCTGCTGACGAGGAGGACGTGGCCTTGAGCGCCTTCGACAGCTTCTGCCGGCGGGCGGAGCAGGGGCGCTTCCCCCGCCTTGAGGACCGCGATGACCTGTGGCAGGTGCTGGGCATGATCCTCAGCCGAAAGGCGTGCGACCTGGCCGAGTACGAGCGGCGGAAAAAGCGGGACTGCGGGCAGACGCGATCCCTGGGCGAAAATGGGCCGGAGCCTTTCAGCGCGGAGCCAGATCCGGCCGCGGCGGCCGAGGTGGCGGACGAGACGGCCCGGCTGCTGCGACTGCTGCCGGAAAAACTGATGCAGGACATCGCGGTGCGGAAACTGGAGGGGTACACGAACAAGGAGATCGAGAAACTGGTGCACTCCTCGCACGCGACGGTGGGGCTAAAGCTGAGCCTGATCCGCAAGATCTGGAAGAAAGAGCTGTCCGGGTGAGGCGTTCCCGGCACGGACGCGGAGCAATCCTGTAAGGGGCAAGTTCGTCGAGGATACTGCCCGGCTGAGGCGTCCAGGCAGGAGGAGAAAAAACATGCGGCCAGAGAACGACGATCAGGGCGATTCCCTGCCGCTGACCGTGGCGATGCGGATCGACCAGGTCTGCATGGAGTTCGAGGCCGCCTGGCAGTCGGGCCCGGCGCCACGGCTGGAAGATTTCCTCGGAACTGCGGAAGGGCCGGAGCTCGAGGAACTGCTGCGCCAGCTGCTCCGGCTGGACCTGGAGTTGCACGGCCACCGCGGCAGTGTCCCGGCCATCGAGGAATACCTGGCCCGCATTCCCGGCCACGAGTCGCTCATCCGCGAGGAGGTCGAGGAGGTCGAGAGCCTCGCCGCTCCCGACGAAAACCAGCCGCAGCCGGAAGACACGCTGCGCATGGGAGGTGTCGAAGCCGCGGCGAACACGATGGCCTTCAGCGAGGTGGGCATCCCTGGGTTCGAGATCCGCAGGCGCCTGGGACGCGGCGGGATGGGGATCGTGTACGAGGCCTTGCAGGTCAAGCCTCGCCGCCTGGTCGCCCTGAAGGTTGTGCGCGGCGGCGCGGACGCCGACCCGGAGGAACTGCGCCGCTTCCGCGACGAGGCCGAATCCGCGGCGCGACTGCAGCACCCCAACATCGCGCAGATCTTCGAGGTCGGCGAGCACAACGGCCTGCCCTGGTTCTCGATGGAGTTGTGCGGGGCGGGCAGCCTGGACCACTACCTCCTCGGCGGCCCGCTGACCCCAGCCGCGGCGGCGGCGCTGGTGGAGACGCTGGCCCGGGCGATGCACTATGCCCACCAGGAAAAGATCATCCACCGGGACCTGAAGCCGGCCAACATCCTGCTCAGCCCGCCCCACGCGGCGGGGGACGAGACGGGGACGGCAGCGGCCTCCGCGGAAGGGGAACGTCTCCCGCTGTCGTCGTTGTTGCCGAAGGTGGGGGACTTCGGGCTGGCGCGAAAGCTGGACACGGGGGGCCAGACGCGGACCGGGGCGATCATGGGCACGCCCAGCTACATGGCGCCGGAGCAGGCGTCGGGCCGCAACAACGAACTGGGGCCGGCCTGCGATACATACGCGCTGGGAGCGATCCTGTACGAGTGCCTGACGGGGCGTCCGCCGTTCAAGGCGGCGACGGTGATGGACACGATCCTACAGGTGATCTCGGACGAGCCGGTGCCGCCGGCGCAGCTGAACGCCAGGGTGCCGCGCGACCTGGAAACCATCTGCCTGAAGTGCCTGGAGAAGGACCCGGGCAAACGGTACGACAGCGCCCTGTCGCTGGCGGAGGACCTGGGGCGCTGTCAGCGGGGTGAGCCGATCCGGGCGCGGCCGGTGGGTCGCCTGGAGTGCGGGTGGCGCTGGTGCAAGCGGAACCCGGCGGTGGCGGCGCTGCTGGCGACAGTGCTGCTTGTGTTGGCGACCGGAGCGACAGTTTCCAGTGTCCTGGCGTTGCTCGCCACGGAGGCGCGTGGAGAAGCGGAACAGGCAGCGGCGAACGCGAAGCAAGAGAAAGCTGCGGCGGAGGCGGCCCGCAACGATCTGGAGAAGGCCAACACAGCGTTGCTGGAGTCGATTGACAATCTGGTAACGAGCGTGGCCCGCGGCCTGCTGCGTCCGTTGGCGGTGTAGGTCCAGCCCAATCAGCCAGTCCCGCCGCTCAGCGATCTGGAGATCAAACCGTTGTGGGAGCTGGCTTCCTCGAAGGAAGACCGGCTCCGTCTCCGATTCGTTGAGGACGCCCTGCGTGAACCCGACACAACGCGGCAGCTAAAGGACCGAGCAGCGGTTGCTCTCCAGGCCGCAGTCGGGCTAGATGGGAGGCGGCGAACGCAGGTCGAAGAGTTGCTTGGCAAGCGTCTGCAGGCCAAGGCGATCCCGCGAGAACAGCAGGAGAATGTGGCGCTCTGCCTGGCCCACCTTGGCATTCTCGATCGGCCCCTGGCCGCCCGGGCCGCCGCCACCCTCACCCAGGCCATGAGCAAGACGTCGGACCCGTACGCCTTGGTTTCTCTGTCGCAGGGACTGCCGGCGTTGGCGGCCCGTATGGAGCCGAAGGAGGCCGCCGCCACTCTCACCCAGGCCATGAACAAGACGACGGACGCGGGCGCCTTGCAATATCTGTCGCAGGGATTGTCAGCGGTGGCGGCCCGCATGGAGCCGAAGGAGGCGGCTCAGGCCGCCGCCACTCTCGCCCAGGTCATCAGCAAGACGACGTACTACAGAAACTTGCAATATCTGTCCCAGGGACTGTCGGCGTTGGCGGCCCGCATGGAGCCGAAGGAGGCCGCCGACACTCTCACCCAGGCCATGACCAAGACGACGAACGCGGGTGCCAAGCAATATCAGTCGCAGGGATT
>JBBQPD010000819.1:0-3442 GCA_038331535.1 Gemmatales bacterium
CTGGTCCGCGACCTGCCGGCCGAGCTGGAACGCATCTGTCTGAAAGCGATGGCCAAGCGGATCGAGGACCGCTACACGACGGCGCTCGACATGGCGGAAGACCTGCGCCGCGTCTACCGCTCTCCCGTGCCTGCCGCAGCGCCCGCGACGGATCACTCGGACTCCGTGACGAAACCTCATCCGACGGCGGCCAAAATCCGCCAGGGCGCCGAGCCGGAGCGCCGGCGCATCACGCTCCTGGTTTGCAACTGCGATTCCGCCGACCCCGAACGGCCGCTGGAAATGCTCGACCCCGAGGAGCAGCACGGCATCCAGACCGCGTTCCATCGCTGCTGTGCCGAGGTGGTCGAACGCTTCGGCGGGACGCCGGTCCCGTCCGCGGCGCGCGAAGTCCTCGTCTGCTTTGGCTTCCCGGCCGCGCACGAGGACGCCGCGGCACGGGCGGTCCACACGGGCTTGGCCCTGCTGGAGGCGGTGGCCCGGCTTGGCGCCGAACGACAGGCGGCCGGCGGCTTGCCGCTCGCGGCCTGGGTTACGGTGCATACCGGGCAAGCGGTCGTCGGCGCGGGAGACGCCGCGAAGGGCGAGGCCATCTCGATCGTCGGCGAAGTGCGCAACGTGGTGATGCGCCTGGAGCCGTTCGCCGCACCGGGCATGGTCCTGGCCACCGAGGCGACGCAGCAGCTGACGCGCGGCTACTTCCTCAGCGAAAGCCGTGGCAAGCAGACGATCAAGGGCGTGCCCCAGCCGCTCGAAATGTTCAAAATCCTCGGCGAAAGCGCCGCGCGCAGCCGGCTCGACGTGAGCGAGCTGGCCGGCCTGACGCCGCTCGTCGGCCGCGCTACCGAGCTGTCGATCCTGCGCGACCGCTGGGAGCAAGCGTCGGAAGGCATGGGGCAGGTCGTGCTCCTCATCGGCGAGGCCGGCCTGGGCAAGTCGCGCCTCGTGCGCGAATTGAAGACGCACGTCCTTCAAGACAGCGTCGCCGGCGACCTGTCCGCGATCGAGTGGCAGTGCTCCACCTACCACCAGAACAGCAGCCTCAACCCGGCCACGGACTTCCTCGAACGGCTGCTGCGCTTCGGACACGACGTCGCGCCGGCGGAGCGCTTCCTCCGCCTGGAGACGCATCTGAAGCAGCTGGGGCAGGGCCAGGAAGAGACCGTTGCCCTGTTCGCCTCCCTACTGTCGCTCCCGCTCGACGCGAAGTATCCGCCCCTGAACCTCAGCCCTCAACGGCAGCGCGAGAAAGCGCACGAAGCCCTCCTCGACTGGCTGCGCGCCTGCGCCCGCCAGCATCCGGTCCTGTTCATCGTCGAGGATCTGCACTGGATCGACCCGTCGTCGCTGGAACTGCTGGGCAGGCTGGTGGAACAGGGGTTCAGCGACCGCATCCTGACGCTGCTGACGTTCCGGCCCGAGTTCGAGACGCCGTGGAAGAGCAAGGCTCACCAGACGCAGATCGCGCTCAACCGCCTGACGAGGCGGCAGATCGGGGAGATGATGCGGCAGAAAGTCGGCCGCGAGCGCGTGCCGCAGTCGGTCATCGACGAGGTGGCCATCAAGACCGACGGCATCCCGCTGTTCGTCGAGGAGTTCTCGAAGGTGCTGACGGAGGCGCCCGCCGTCCAGGACGCCGACGGCGATTCGATGGCATCCGTCGCCCTGCGCCTCCAGGAGATTCCGGCGTCGCTGGAAGACCTGTTGATGGCTCGTCTGGACCGCATGGCCAGCAATCGCGAGGTAGTGCAGCTTGGCGCCACGCTGGGCCGCGAGTTCGACTACGGATTGCTTCGCGCCGTCTGTTCCCTGGATGAGGCGGACCTTCAAGCCGAGCTGGAGAAGCTCGTCCAGGCGGAGATGCTGTTTCAGAAGGGCCGGGCGCCGCAGTGCAGTTACCTCTTCAAGCACGCGCTCATTCAGGACGCCGCTTACAAGTCGATGCTGAAGAAGAAACGCCAGCAGTATCACGGCAAGATCGCCGAGGTGCTGGTGGCGAAGTTCACTGAGACCGCGGAGACACAACCGGAGCTGGTGGCTCAGCATTTCACCGAGGCTGGACAGTCCGAGCAGGGAATCGAATACTGGCTCCGCGCCGGTCAGCGGGCCGGAGAACGAGCCGACTACCAGGAAGCCATCCGCCACCTGACCCGCGGCCTGGGCCTGCTGGAGGCGCTGCCCCGCTCGCCCGCGCGCGACGGCCGGGAGCTGGCGTTTCGCCTGCAACTGGCATCGTGCTACCTCGCCACGCGCGGGTACGCCTCTCCGGAGGTCGAGGTCCATATCGTGCGCGCGCGCGAGTTGTGCGAGCACCTCGGCGCCGCCGCCCCGCTGTTCGGCGTCATGATGATAACCTGGGCGCTGCGGTTTATCCGCGGGAAGAACGCGCTCGCCCAACAGAAATGCGAGGAATTGGTCGTCCTCGCCGAAGCGGCGAAGGACGATGGCTGCCGGACAGAGGCCAACTGGGCGTGGGGTTGCACCACCTGGTGGGCCGGGGAATTCGCCAAGTCGCGGCAGCACCTCGAACGCGGTTACCAGACTTACAAGCTGGAAGTCGCCGTCGAACACGCGCGCTTCACGGCGCAGAACTCCGGGCCGCTGATGCTCGCGTATCGCGGATTGGCCCTGTTCGCTCTCGGCTATCTCGACCAGGCGCGGACACAGGCGGCGGAGGCGGTGGCGTTCGCGGAACGGCTCAATCATCCCTTCACCACCGCCGCGAGCGTCTGGCAGACCGGTTTCATGGCTCTGCTCGCCGGGGACGGACCGACGGCGCTGGCGGTGGCGGAGAAGGTGTTGAAGGTCAGTGAGGAGCAGTCCTTCGCCTTCTGGATCGCCCTGCCGATCGCGCTCAAGGGCGCCGCGCTGTCCCTGATGGGCCGGCACGCGGAAGCGGTGCCGCTCCTGCAGGACGGCCTGAGCCGCGTCGAAGCGACCGGCTGCGAGATGGTGCATCAAAACAACCTCAGCTGCCTGGCCGACGCCCTGTGGCAGACCGGCCGGCGCGAGGAGGCGTGGGCGGCCCTGAATCGAGCCTTCGCCCTGACCGAGCGTGACAAAGAGCGTTACATCGAGTCGGAGCTGTATCGCCGCAAGGCGGCGTTCCTGGCGGACGAGGCGCCGGCGAAAGTGGAAGAGATCACGGCCTGCCTCGAAACCGCGCTGGCGATCGCCCGGCGTCAGGAAGCGAAATTCTTCGAGTTGCGGTCGGCCCTCGCGCTCGCCCGCTTGCGGCTGGCAGCCGGCGCCGCGGCCGAGGCGCGCGGTTTGGTGCAGCCGCTGGTCGATTGGTTCACCGAAGGGTTCGACGCGCCGGACCTCGTGCGCGCGCGGGAGTTTTTGGGGACACTTCCGTGACCGCAAGGACGATGGCGAGCGGGGGCGGGAGCCCCCCGGGGATCCCCCCGGGGCGGACCCCCCCCCCCCCCCAAAAAGGGGT
>JBBQPD010000820.1:0-3436 GCA_038331535.1 Gemmatales bacterium
ACACCTCAGTCCCGTCGCCGGGGCGTTCGTGGAACGAATCACACTTCATCAATTTCCGCACGCCCGCGAAGACCCAGGTCGCAGGACGTCCACCCCAGGTGAATGAGCCGTCACTGTCGCCTTCGTCTTCGCGGCCACGGATTTCCGCCTTGGTGTTCGCTTCGTCGTCCGAGGCGGCCTCGATCAGGACGATATTCTCCCAGACGGGAAAATGATCCTGCGGTTGTTCCTTGAACCGAACGTACAGAATCACATGCGCGGCGTACCAGTTCATGGCTGCTGCCTCCGTTTCCGCACATTGCGACAGCCGAGGTACTTCTCGGCTTGCACAATCCCGTTTCGCCAGCGCTCGCGGTTAAACGAGGTGTGTTTCTCACCCCGCTACCGGTTCGCGCGGCGGCGACTGCGTGGGCAGAACGCGGTCGCCATGCGCCAGGCGCATCGCAATACGATTGATGACCTGCAGAAACGCCAGCGCACTCGCCTCGATCACATCTGTGCTTACCGCACGACCGGTCATCGAGCGACCCTCGTACTCGACCTCGACGTGCGCCTCGCCCTGGGCGTCTTCGCCGACCGTCACGCTGCGGATACGGTAGTCGCGCAGCCGGGCCTCGATGCCGGTGATTTGCTCGATGGCCTTGAACACCGCGTCCACCGGGCCGTCGCCGATCATCGCGACCTTGTGAATCGTGCCGTCCTGGTTCCACAGGCAGACCGAGGCGGTCGGGATCGTCGCCGTCCCGGCGTTGCACGTCAGAGCTTCCAGCGTCCACAAGGCCGGGCCGGTGTACATCTGCGCCTCGGCGAGCGCTTCGACGTCGGCGTCGTAAATGATCTTCTTGCGATCCGCCAGCGTCTTGAAGGCGTCGAACACTTTTTGCAGCTGATTCTCGTCCAGATGATAGCCGAGGTCGAGCACGCGATCCCTCAACGCATGACGGCCGCTGTGCTTGCCCAGCACCAGTTCCGTCTTCGGCAGTCCGACTTCGTGTGGGTCCATGATCTCGTAGGTCGAGCGCTCCTTGAGCATCCCGTCCTGATGAATGCCCGCCTCGTGGGCGAAGGCATTTTGGCCGACGACGGCTTTGTTGCGCTGCACCTGGATGCCGGTGACGTGCGACACCAGCCGGCTGGTGTGGTACAGTTTTTTCGTCTGGATGCCGCTGGCGAACTGGAAGTAATCGGCGCGCGTGCGCACGGCCATCACCACTTCTTCGAGGGCGCAATTGCCGGCGCGCTCGCCGATGCCATTGATCGTGCATTCGATCTGGCGAGCGCCGCTGAGGACGGCCGCGAGGCTATTCGCGACCGCCATGCCCAGGTCGTTGTGGCAGTGGGCGCTCAGCACGGCCTTGTCGATGCCGCGGACATTCTTCTTCATGTAGGCGAAGATGCCGCCATACTGTTCCGGCACCGCGTAGCCGACGGTGTCGGGCATGTTAATTGTCGTCGCCCCGGCCTCGATGGCCTTCTCGACCACCTCGGCCAGGAAGTCCAGCTCGGTGCGCGAGGCGTCTTCCGGCGAGAACTCGACGTCGTCGCAAAGCGCCTTCGCCCGCTGGACGCCCTCGATGGCGCGGCGAAGAATTTCCTCCTTGGCCATCTTCAATTTGAACTCGCGATGAATGGCGCTGGTGGCGAGGAAGACGTGGATGCGCGGCCGGGCAGCGTCGCGCACGGCGGCGCCGGCGCGGTCGATGTCGGCCGGGTTGCAGCGCGCCAGGCCGCAGATGGTCGGCCCCGAAACCTGGCGGGCGATGGCCTGCACGGCCTCGAAGTCACCCGGCGAAGCGATCGGGAAGCCGGCTTCGATCACGTCCACGCCGAGTTCTTTCAGGGCGTGCGCCACCTCCAGCTTCTCGGCCAGGTTCATGCTGGCGCCAGGCGACTGTTCGCCGTCTCTCAGGGTGGTGTCGAAGATGATCAGGCGGTCGTCGGCCATGAGAGAACTCCGGTCAACAAAAAAACCCCGGGACATTGATGTCCCGGGGCCGGTATCCAAAAGCGATTTCCGCGTTCGTTCGGCGCACCTAGGACGATCCCATGAGAAGGGGAAGTAGGAGGTCCAGAAAAGTTAGCTTCGGAATCAGCAGCATTTGCAAAGACTCAATACCACTAACGGAACGGCCCATTGTTAGAGGTAGTGTAAGCGCCCTCCGGCCGATTGGCAACAGGAATTAATTTGCCGCTTGCGGCTTAGCGGTGATGCTGCTTGCCGGACCGATTGACGGGTATAGACTCAGCAAGGATTCCGCCCTTCCACGCTGGAACCCGGTCATGGACCGCCACAAGCTGTTTGGATTCACTGCGGTGGATCAATCCTCCGACCCAGACTACTACATCCGTTTCCTCGACACAGCCTGTGCCGAGGAGTCGTTTCAGGCGTACAAGAAGCACTCGTTCGCCCTGCTGGAGCCAGCCGAAGGCAAGCGCTTTCTCGACGTGGGCTGTGGACCCGGCGATGATGCGCGAGCGCTGGCAGCGCAGGTCGGCCGTGGTTCGGTTGTCGCGGTGGACGGCAGTCGGGCCATGATCGACGAGGCGCAACGACGCTCGGCCTCGTCCCGTTTGTCGGTCGAGTTCCGTGTTGCCGATGCGCATCGTCTCGATTTCGCCGACGACTCTTTTGACGGAGCCCGCTGCGACCGCACGTTTATGCACCTGGAGGAACCGCGTCGGGCGCTGGCCGAGATGGTTCGGGTGACGCGGCCCGGCGGCGCCGTCGTGGTGTACGAAGTCGATTTCGAGACGGTGGTGGTGGACGCCGACCGGACGTTGGGCCGCAAGATCCTCAATTTCTACTGCGACGGCTTTCGCGATGGCTGGATCGGCCGCAAGGTGCCGCGACTCTTCCACGAGGCGGGCCTGCGCGAAATCGCCGTCTTCCCGCACACGCTGCGGCTAACGTACTTTCTCGCGAATCAGCTCGCTGGTCCGGCGACGGTAGAGCGGGCGCTGGCATCCGGCGTCCTCAGCGCCGACGAAGCCCGATCCTGGCTCGATCAGCTGGAAGCGACGGAACGAGCCGGCGTCTTCTTCGCTACCCTCGTGGGGTATCTGGTTGTGGGACGCAAAGCGTGAGGGAACCGCAGCGGAGCGCAATCTGTTCGGGGTATGACAAGGCGGTATCGAGATATTTCGTCGAACGCTGTTTACGTTTCGCGCGGGAACGCGCGAAACGTAAACGGGGGTGAGATCAGAACTCCCCGCGCCGGCGTTCACCGCTGCCGGTGCCGGGCTGCGTCTTCGCCTTTTCGAGCTTCTTGAACTGCTCTTCCGTGAGGATGCCCTTCAATTCCTTCATCGACTCCGCGAGGAGCTTGCCCAGCGCGTCGAAGTCGGGCCGCTGCTTCGACTCCGTCGCCTTGTCGAAAAGGTCGCGGACCTTCTTGTCGTGCTTCGCGCTGATTTCCGTGACCCGGGTCTTCTGCTT
>JBBQPD010000821.1:0-3423 GCA_038331535.1 Gemmatales bacterium
GAACATGCCGGCTTATGTGGTGCTGCCGGACCCGGCCGGCCTGGTCAAGGGCGGCGCGCCCGCGTGGGGCCACGGTTATTTACCGGCCTCGTACCAGGGCACGATGCTGCGCGGCGGCCGCTCGCCGTTGTTGCATCTGCAAAACCCGCCGGGCGTCAGCGACACCCAGCAGCAGCGCACGCTCGACTTCATCAACCAGCTGAACCGCGAACACCTGGCCCCGCGCGGCGCGGATACCGAACTGGCCGCGCGCATCGCCGCGTATGAGTTGGCGTTTCGGATGCAGGCACACGCGCCGGAAGTGGTGAACGTGGCCACCGAGACGCCGGCGACGCGGCGGTTGTACGGCCTGGAGCGGCGCGAGACGGCGGAGTTTGGCCTGCGCTGCCTGCTGGCACGGCGCATGGTCGAGCGCGGCGTGCGTTTCGTGCAGGTCTATCACAACAACTGGGACACGCATGGCAACGTCGCCGGGCGTCTGCCGGACCAGTGCCGCGACGTCGATCAGGCGTGTTATGGACTGGTGCAGGATCTGAAGCAGCGCGGATTGCTCGACTCGACGCTCATCATCTGGGGCGGCGAGTTCGGCCGAACGATTTACTCACAGGGCGGGCTGTCGAAAGATAACTATGGCCGGGACCATCATCCGCGCTGCTTCACGATGTGGATGGCGGGCGGCGGATCGAAGGCGGGAGCGGTCCACGGCGAGACGGACGATTTCAGCTACAACATCGTCAAGGACCCCGTCCACGTCCGCGATTTCCATGCGACGGCGCTGCATCTCCTCGGCTTCGATCATCAGCGCTTCAGCTATCGCTATCAGGGACTCGATCAGCGCCTGACGGGCGTCGAGCCGGCGCGAGTGGTGCCGGAATTGGTCGCGTGACCCTTCTTGCCGCTTGCGGCTTAACGGTCTTCAGCAAAGCCGCAAGCGGTGCGGTCAGCGTTTTGGAGGACGAGTGAAACGCGTGACCGGCGTCGGGTTCTCCTCCAGAGTCATGAGCAGTTTCACCGATTGGCGGCGCTCGTAAGGATCGGGCAAGTTGATCGCCACGAAGGGAATCGGACGCTTCCGGCCGGGCAGCGGCGCTCGCAGGACGGCCTCTGTCGAAAGGTCGAGCGTCGGATCGACGAACGGCCCTCGATCGGACAGCGGCTTCGCCAGCCTTCGCAGCGGCATCGCCTGATCCTTCTTCGGCTCAGGCCGGGGCAGCGGAGGCCGGAGTTCCTCGGCGGCGACAATGCCGCCCAGGAACAGCACGAGATGGATGGCCGTCAACAAGCTCGAAGTTCCTCGCCTCATGTTGTCTCCTCTCGTGGTGCGTCAACCTTCCTCGCGCCCACCCTCAAGGAAGGGGTACAAGCATCCTATCAGGCGGCGTGCCGCGAAGTCCCATGACCGTGCGGGCTGGCTGCCTTGGCTTTCATCTCGGGAATGCGGGCGTGTTCCTTGTGAGCGGTGAAGTTCTGCCGATAGGCGGCGATCAGGTCGGTATAGTTACGCAAGACGAGCAGGTTCTCGGCGTTCTCGTGCTCGGCCTGGTTGGTGAAGTTGAAGCTCCCCGTGATGACCGTTCGCCGGTCGATGATCATGATCTTGTTGTGGGCGATGGCATGATGGGGATCGACCACGGGTGCCAATCCTTCGTCGAGGAAGTACTGCAAATCGGAATAACTCTCGGTCTCATTGCTGTGGTCCAGCACGATATCGACGTGAACGCCGCGTTTCTTCGCCGCCGCCAGCGCCTCCGCGATCGGCTTTGAACTGAACGAATAGGCCAGGACCAGCACCTCTCGCCGCGCGCGTTTGATCTCACTGATGATGACGTCGGCGCAGCCTCCCTTGGGGGAGAAGTGGATGGTATGCGACGGCGTCGGATGGAACAGCCGGCCCACCGCCCGGCCCAGAAACAGGAGCGTATAGGCACCGGTAAAGCCTGTTGCGATCAGAAGCCAGTCCATGAGCGGACCTCCTGTCCCTGGGCGAACAGGGAGGATACCAGGGAGCGGCGAACATGACAAGAGAACGAAGACCGGGACGGGGACGTTGCGGCAAGGGAGGGCTTGCGGTAGACTGAGTGAAATGGGTGGACCGATCCCAACCTTTGCGGGCGAATTCCATGCCGCTAACCTGCCCAAAGTGTTCCAGCCTGAACCCGGACGACGCCCTGTACTGTCACGGCGACGGCCAGGCCCTGCGCGCCTACCAGGCTCCGACGTCGGCGAATCGACTGACCCGGCCGTTCGTCTTCCCCGCCGGGCGCTCTTGCCAGACGTTCGACGAACTCGTCACGGCATCTCAGGATAACTGGACCGACGCCCGGGAATTCCTTCGCGGCGGCGTCTTCGCCGGCTACTTCAGCGGCATGGGCCGGATGGACCTGAGCCGGGCGGCCCAGGAGGCGGCCAGGCACCCCGATGCGGATCGCGGTCTCGATGAGTTCCTCGGACGCCTTCCCGCCGATTCCGCTCCCGGAGCGAAGTTGCTCGCGTCGCCGATCGAGGTCGATCTCGGCACCCTGAAGCCTGGCCAGGACCACGAGTTCCAGATTCGCCTGCGCAATGCCGGGCGCGGTCTGCTGCATGGCTCCGTCGCCTGCGACAACTGTCACTGGCTGCAACTCGGCAACACCCCCGGCCAGAAGCAAAAACTCTTCCAGACGCTTAACGAGATCGTCATTCCCGTTCGCGTTCACGGCAAGGTCCTGCGCGCCAGCAACAAGCCGCTCGAAGGGCAGTTGACGATCCAGTCCAGCGGCGGGACGGCGACGATCGTCATTCGCGCTCGCGTCCCCGTAACACCGTTTGCCGAGGGGCCGCTCGCGGGGGCCATTTCGCCGCGTCAACTGGCCGAGAAGGCGAAGGCGAACGCCAAGAGCGCCATTCCCCTCTTCGAGAGCGGCGCGGTCGCGAACTGGTATCGATCCAACGGCTGGATGTATCCGGTGCAAGGGCCAACGGCGGCCGGCCTGGGGTCGGTGCAGCAGTTCTTCGAGGCGCTCGGCCTGACGCCGCCTCCCAAGGTCGAGATCAACCAGCGCGCCCTCGCGCTGCACGGTCAGCCCGGCGAGCAGTTGCAGCAGTGCTTGCAGGTCAGCACGCAGGAGAAGAGGCCGGTCTACGCGCACGCGGTCAGCGATCAGCCCTGGCTGCGGATCGGCAAGATCAAGATGTCGGGCCGAGTGGCCGACATTCCCTTGACTGTCCAGGTACCCGAGGAGGCGGGCGGCAGTCTCGTCGGCTGTGTCACGGTCACGTCGAACGGCAATCAGAAATTCCTGGTCTCGGTGCGGCTGACCATCGCCTCAGGGGTCCGTGCCGCCCCTCGTCCGGCGGCGGCGATTCCAGTTCCGATGCCGTCCTCCTCGCCGGCCCTCGAACTCAGGACCGCTGCGGCGGCGGCTCCGGTGGCGACACTGCCTT
>JBBQPD010000822.1:0-3418 GCA_038331535.1 Gemmatales bacterium
CACCCGCGGCAGGTGCGCACGAAACGGGCACCGGGCCATCAACGTTGTCTGTGGCGGAGGCGGCGTAGCTCACAGTCGCGCCAGTGGCGGAAGTCGCAGGCACGGGGATGTGTGCCGCGGCTGTGAGCACGGGCGCCGTGGTATCGGAGGGCCCGTTCACGGTGATGAGGACGGTATCTTTGGCGCTGCCGCCCTTGCCATCGTCAACGGTGAGGGTGAGCACATGGACCCCTGCGGGCAATGATGCGTTGACGCGTGGTCCGCTCAGCACGCCGAAGGGTCCGCCCCACGTGAAGGTGAGGGCATCGCCATCCGGATCGCTCGATGCGGAACCATCGAGTGCCACCGTGGCGTTCCCCGACGCAGTGGCCGTGGCAGTCTGGTCGAGGCCTGTGTCCACGGCCGGTGCGGCATTGCTGAATGTGATGTGTCCTCCCACATTCAAATCGAAATCGTGCGTTCCCGCGCTGCCCGGAAGAGCATAGCCCGCATGGGAGATGTGGTCGGTGACCTTCTTTTCGGAATCCACCGAATAGATATGCTGCCCCCCGCATCCTAAGCTCATCGCTGCCCAAAATCTTTCCGTTCGATGGAAATTTCCTTGAAAGAAACTTGAAAGACCTCATGACGCGGCAAGCAAAGCACTTTTTACCGTTCGGTCCCTTCGTCCTCGACCCCGCCGAACGCGTGCTGCTGCGGAATGACCAGCCCATTTCACTCACGCCCAAGGCCATGGAGACCCTGCTGGCCCTCGTGGACAACGCCGGTCACATCACCGAGAAGGATCGTCTGCTCAAGCAAGTCTGGCCTGATACGTTTGTGGAAGAGGCCACGCTGGCCAAGAACATCTCAACCTTGCGCAAGGCGTTGGGCGATTCGACCGAGAGCGAGGATTACATCCAGACCGTGTCCAAGCGCGGCTATCGCTTCGTTGCGGCGGTGAGCAGGCTGGACGAGACGCCGGTTCAGGAACCGCCGGTATCAAAGGACGCGCGCGTGCGCTGGGCCGGGCTCGCGGTGCTCATCCTGGCCGTGACCGGAATGGGCATCGCCTACTTTGGTCGTGACCGCGAGCAGGCGCTGGCACACACCGCCGCCAACAAGGTGACGCTGGCCGTCCTGCCCTTTGAAAACCTGAGTGGGGATACCGCGCAGGAGTATTTTGCAGACGGGCTGACCGAGGAAATGATCGGTCAGCTCAGCCGGCTGCGTCCGGACCGGCTTGCCGTGATCGCTCGAACGTCGGCCATGAAGTACAAGGGCGTCCGCAAAGGGGTGGCAGAAATCGGCGGCGAGCTGCATGCCGATTTCATTCTCGAGGGCAGCGTGCGCCGCGAAGGAAACCGCGTTCGGATCACGGCGCAATTGGTCCGCGTCATTGACCAGGCGCTCTTCTGGACCGAAACCTACGAGCGGGAAATGCGCGACGTGCTCGCGCTCCAGGGCGAAGTGGCGCACGCCGCGGCCGGAAGAATTGGCATCGAGTTGAGGGAAGACAAAAACGCGGATCTTTCAAGCAACGCGTCCGTGAGCGCGGACGCGTATGAGAAATATCTGAAAGGCCGATTTTTCTGGAACAAGATGACTGTCGACGGGTATCAGAAGGCGATCGAGCATTTCGACTCCGCCGTTCGCCGAAGCCCCAAGTATGCGCAGGCCTACGCCGGATTGTCGGATTCGTACGCCAGCCTCGGCTTGTGGCAGACGCCGGGGAAAGAAGCACTGGGGCACGCGAAAGCCGCGGCGGACAAGGCGATTGCCGTGGAAGAGACGCTGGCGGACGGGCATGCGTCGCGAGCCTTCATCGCGATGAGTTACGAATGGGATTGGGAGACGGCCGATCGGGAATTCAAGCGCGCGCTGGAGCTCAATCCCGGCTATGCCTTTGCGCATCACCGCTATGGCTACCTCCTCATGCTCCGGGGCCGGTGGAACGAAGCGGGAGAGGAGTTGAACCGGGCGCGCGCGCTGGATCCGCTCTCGATGATCATCAATGCCAACGTCGGGTTCCGGTTTTACTTGATGCGGCAATACGACCGGGCGATCGCGCACGGGAAAAAGAACCTGGAGATGGATGCGGACTACCCGCTGCTGCATGGCTACCTTGGCGAGGCCTACGTGATGAACGGGCAATATCCGGAAGCGCTCGCCGAATTCGAACAGACGAAAGGCACACCGGGAGGAACCGCCGCGTTCGGCTACACATATGGAAGGATGGGCCGAGCGCGAGAAGCGCGGCAACAGCTCACGGCGCTTCGCGAAGAGGCCAAGCAGACATTCGTGCCTGCATATTATGTGGCGCTGCTGTACACGGGCCTCGGCGAGAAAGACGAGGCATTTCGCTGGCTCGACAGGGCGTACGAGGAGCGTTCCGGCTTCTTGATGGAAATCCACGCGGACCCAATGTTTGATCTGCTACGCGGTGATCCGAGGTTCAGAGCACTCACGACGCGCCTTGGATCACAACCCGTACTGCCGGTGAAATAACCTGGCGGCGGGAAGATCCCGGATACATTGACATGAGCGACGGTCAACCGACGCGGCGGCACACCAATGCCGCTTCGGCGTCGAGTGCGTCGAGCGCCGCATCGACATCCTGGTCGTTGTTGTACCCGTGGAACGACACGCGAAGACCGTTCGCGCGTGCGGACACGACGATGCCACGGTCCGCGAGCCGCTGCACGAGCGCGGCCGCGTCGTTCGAGCGGACCACGACGAGCGGACCGCGCGCGCCGGGATCGTCCGGGGTCGTCACATCGAAGCCGCGCGCCCGCGCGCCGCCGGCGAACCGATCGACAAGGCGGGCAATCTGGGCGTCGATCGCGGCGGGGTCAAGCGTCCGGAGGAGATCGAGGCCGGCCGCCGCCGCGTACACGTTCGGCACCGGAGGCGACCCGGTCTCGAAGCGGCGCGCACTCGCCGACCAGTCGACGGGGGCGAGGCTGAACGCGAACGGATCGACGCGGCCGAACCATCCGGTCGAGAGCGGCTCGCGGCGCTCGACCAGGCCGCGGCGCACGTAGAGAAACGCCACGCCCGGCGGCCCGATCAGGTATTTCAGCGCGCCCGTCACCAGGCAGTCGACGCCGAGCGCGTGCACGTCGAGCGGCGCCGTGCCGGTGCGCTGGTAGTCGTCGAGCATGCAGTACGCGCCACGCTCCCGGCAGAGCGCCGCCAGCCGCGCGACGTCGAGCCGGTAGCCGTTGCGGAAGCACACGTGCGTCGCGGGAACGATGAGCGTCCGCTCGTCGATGCGCGCGGCGTACTGCGCCACCGGCAGCGCCTCGCCGAGGGCTGGCACCCAGTCGATGCGGGCGCCGCGCCGCTGCTGCGCCTGCCAGACGTGCGCCATCGTCGGGAATTCGAACTCGCCGAGCAGGACACCGCGCCGGTCGCTGTCGAACGCGAGCGCGGTCGC
>JBBQPD010000823.1:0-3412 GCA_038331535.1 Gemmatales bacterium
GGAAATGTTCGGCCGAGTTCTGGCTGAAAGCTAAAAGCTTATAGCTGTCAGCTTTCAGCCAGACTGGTTTTCCGTGGTGGCTAACCCATTGCGGCTTGGCCGCGTTCAGATTCACCGGGCGACTTACAGCCCCCGCTCGCCTGGGTTTCGAAACGATTGCCCTGCGCGCTCTGCATCGTTAAGATACCGTGAGTGTTCAATGAAACATTCATGGAGGTCGGCGCCACCCGTGTCTCGCACTCACCTTTCTGCCCCTTTCCAATGGGTCGCGCGGGTCTTGTGGCGTCCGCTCTACGGGCCGCCGACTACGCCGACCGCCGAACCGGACCGGCGCACCGAGCTTGGCGAGCTTGTGTCGCTGGCGTTCACGGTCTGCCTCGCCCTCTTCCTGGTCAAGGGCTTCATCGCCTATCGCGACCTGAATCGTGCCGAGATGCCGCCGCAGGTCTTCACCGGGCAAGTGTTCGTCTCCTTCGGCCAGGTCTGGGCCTGCTCGGCGGAAGACTTCGCCGTCGGCCTCGGCTGCGTGCTGCTCGGTGGGATCGGGCTGCGCTGCCTGCGCCGCGCCGGCTATCGGCGCGCGCTGCGCGTGCTGGCCCACGTCGCGGCGGCGCTGGCGCTGGGATACATGATCGTCAACGTGCAGATCTTTCACGTCGTCCGCCGTTTCATGACGCTGTCGCTCTTCCAGATGGGCGGCGGCTTCAAGCCGGAAAAGTCGGTCGCCGCGGGCATCCCTGTGGCGGCCAAGGCGGCGCTGGCGATCTTCCCCCTGGCGACGCTCGCGCTCCATTTGCTGGTCTTTAGCCGTTCCGCACCGTTCTGGCGCGGCCTGACGCGCTACCTGTGCCGCCCTCTCGTGCTGCTGGGTCTCATCGGCGGTCTGGCGGGTATCTCGCACGCCACGCAGAAGACGCTGCTCGCCGACCACCGCGGCGACTTCGCCCAGAACCCGCACCTGCTCCTGGCCCGCTCGCTATTCGCGCAGCTGGACTTCGGCGACGTCGGCAACGAACCGCCCGAAACGACCGAGTTCCTTCCCGGTCAGCCGCGCTTGAGTCGCCTTTCTCTGGCCAAGAGGCCGACGAACGTCATCGTCCTCGTCTGCGAATCGCTGGGGTCGCGTTACTGCCAGCTGACCGGCTATTCCCAGGAGACGACGCCCAACCTGTGCCGGCTGGCGGCGCGCGGGCTGACGTTCGACAACTTCTACGCCAACAACAACCACACGATCGCGTCGGCGCTGCCGCTGTTCGGCGCGACCTGGAACGACCCGCGCACGCTGGGGACGATGGTCGAATATCCGCAGTTCCCGGTCGCCAGCGCCGGCGAGTGGTTGCGGCAACGCGGCTATCACACGGCGTTTCTCGGCGCCGGCGGCGCCAGCGCCTGGGAAGGCTATCGCAACCTCGGCGCCTTCGCCAAGACCGGCTTCGACCTGGGGCGCGAGCGCGACCATCCGTTCTGGCAAAACCTCGGCGGCCGCCGCGGCTTCTGGGACGAAGACTACATGGACGCCGACCTCTTCGCCGATGCCCGCCGCGTCGTCCGCGGCTCCGCCGGCCAGGGGCCGTTCTTCCTGATGCTGTGGAACTACGACACGCACTGGCCGTACCACCACGATGAGGGGCCGGAGTGGCAGTCGGACCCGGTCGCCGAGAGTTTGAAGGAATCGGAGTGGAGCGACAGTTATCGCCGTTTCCTCAACGGCATCCACTACACCGACGCGCAGATCGGCGCCTTTTACGACGAGCTGGAGCGCCTGGGCCTCGCCGACGACACGCTGGTCGTGGTGACGGGCGACCACGGCGAGGGTTTCGGCCAGCACGGCAACATGACGCACGGCGGCTCACTGTACGACGAAGAAGTGCGCGTGCCGCTGTTGCTCATCAACCGCCATGTGGCCGAGGCGGCGGGGAAGCGCAGTGCCGTCGTCGGTAGCCACATCGACGTGTGGCCGACAATCGCGGACATTTGCGACCTGCCTTGCGACCCGCGCTGGCAGGGGCGCAGTCTGTTCGGCGACGACGCCGACCGCCGCGCCTACTTCTCGCGCCGCGAGCAATGCGGCGTGCGCGAGGGGCGCTTCAAGTATATCTGGGACCACGAAAAGAGCCGCGAATGGCTCTTTGACCTCGAAGCCGACCCCGACGAACGCACGGACCTGGCGAAACAGGATCGCGCCTACTGCTTGCGCCAGCGCCGCCGCCTGCGCGACTGGACGGTCTTCCAGACGGAACTGACGAAGGAGCGCTTGTTGGAAGTGACTCGCGAGAAATAGGAAGAATTTGAACCACAGAGGCACAGAGACACAGAGAAAGACAAAGACAAAGACAAAGACAAAGAAGAAAGGAGAGAAAAAGGGAACGAAATTGGCTACCCAACATCTCCTTTCCTTTTTGTCTTTGTCTTTCTCTGTGTCTCTGTGGTTAATCTTTTCCGCTCACCACAGGCGCAGGCGACCAGTCGTCGATCTCGTCCCACGGCCACAGCGGGCGCGGGATGTTCCGAGCGGGATAGCGCCAGAAATCGGACGGCGCACAACCGGGGGCGCGGACAACGAGAATCTTCTTCGCTCGCGCCTGGTACGCCGCTCGGAACCCACATGGACTCTTCGCTACCAACATCTGGGCCGCGAACGGGTCGATGCCGCCCTCCTCAAACAGCTCCGGCGCGAAGTGCGGGCCGCTGCGCGACGTGGCGACAAGGTGGATATTACCGATCCGCAAGAGCGCCGATCTGCCCATGTCGATCGCCATGTTCTTCGCCAGATGACCGTTCAGCACGAAGCGCGCGTCGAACAATCTCGCGACCGTCACCGCGGCGCTCAGCGGCGTTGAATAGCGGTTGTCGCGCTTGCCGCCGAGCGCTGCCGTGAACTCCGCTCCCACGCCGCGCTGCTCCGCCGCGGCGACCAACTCGGCATCGACCAGCGTGACCAGGGCTGGGCGCGGCCAGTCGTATTTCAACATTTCGCGCAGTAGATGATTGCTGTCGCCCGGCGCTCCGGAAGTCGTTGCGTCAGCGCTGTCGCTGAGGACGACGAGACCGTCCTTCTCCTCGAACGCCGCACGCACTCCGTCCTCGACTGAAACCAATTCCGGCAGGTAATCGCGGCACCGTTCCCAGACGTGTCGGGCCATTTCGGCGCAGCGTTCGCGCGCCAGGTCGGCGTCGCCGTCCGTCACGATCACGACCGCCGTCCCCAGTTCGGGGATGTCGAGCCAGGGTTGCACCGTCGCCAGACCGGCGGTGAGAATGTTGGGGTCACGCTCCCACGCTTGCAGCCGTTCGCGGATGGCATAGCTGACGCTCTGCGGTTCCTGCGTGTTCGCCCGCTCGGCGGGGACGACAAGCGGCAGCTTCTGGAACGCGGTCACGGGGCGGGCGCCGTCGATCAGGATGCGCCGCA
>JBBQPD010000824.1:0-3408 GCA_038331535.1 Gemmatales bacterium
CAGCGCCGCTCGGCCGACGACATCAATCGCTGGCTGAGCGAAGGCAAGCTCCAACCGCCGATCGGCAAAACGATGCCGCTCGCCGAAGCAGCGGCGGCGCACCGGTTCCTCGAAGAGAACACACTTCAGAAGGCCGGGACACTGACTGGGAAGATCGTGTTGACGCCGTGACGGTAAGAAGTCGCGATTGCTTGCGTCTCGCGTCCGAACGCGCGAAACGCAAGCACGTATCCTGTCTCCTCACATTTCCTGTCTCACCTGAACTCTTTACCGCCGGCGCGGATTTTGCGCTTCGAGAGACGCCTGCCGCGCGATCCGCGAGCTATAGATAATTAGCGACCGACATGCGCGGATTGGCTGCTCCCATCCCGCCTGGCGCCGACGCACGGAGAGGGAGGTCAGTGTGAAGCGGAACATCCGCCTCAAAGGCATGAATGGCGCGAGCAAGGGCCGCACCTGGGAGTCGGCCGAGGTGCTGCGCGTCGGCCGGCTCGATCCGCTCGAGATCACGCTGGACGACAACTCCGTCAGCCGCTACCACGCCGAGGTCCGGGCCACCGACCGCGGCTGGCGCGTCCGCGACCTGGGCAGCACCAACGGCACGCGCCTCAACGGCATCCGCCTCGGCAATGGCCAGTGGCCGCTCCGTGTTCGCGACCTGCTGCAGTTCGGCGAAGTCGCGTTCATCGTCGAGGCACTTCACGCGGAAAACGACGAGAATCCTACCGACGAGCCGCTCCCGTCCGTCAGCGTTCCGACACCGCTGCCGGTAGGTTTAGGCTCCCCGCGTCTCTCCGCGCAGCCCACGCCGCTGCAGGTGCCGATAGCGCCGTCGTTCGCCCTCGGCGCCGGCATTCCAGAAGACATGCAGCTCGAAGGGACTTCGCGTGCTACCTGGGAAGAGGCGCTCACGAACGTCGCGTTCGACAGCAACAACCGCCCGCGCGCCGGCGACCAGCTGCTGGCACTCATCCGCGCCAGCCACAACCTCGTTCACTTGGAACGCGAGGAAGATCTCCTGCACTCCACGCTCAAGGACGCGGTCGCCGTCCTCGACGCCCAGCGCGGCGCCTTCGTCCTTGCGGACAGTGAGGCCGTGCTCAAGCTGCGCGCCATCGTCACGGGTCGAAACCAACCGCGTGCCGCGCTCGCCGGCCGCGGCGAGCTGGGCGGCCGCTTCCAGTTCAGCCAGAGCCTGGCCAATCGCTGCTTCAGCCGGGGCGAGTCGATCCTGTGCCACAAGGCCGACGAAGACCCCGAACTGGCGATGGCCAGGAGCATCGCTGAAGGTTCCATGGCGTCGGTGATGTGCGTGCTGCTGCGGACGCCGCGCAAGAAACTGGGCGTCCTGCACCTGGACCGCGGCCCGTGGCAGAAGCCGTTCACGATGGAAGACCTGCACCTGGCCGACGCCCTCTCGGCCAGCGTGTCCGCCGGCATTGAGTGCGCCGCCCTACTGCGCAAACAGCGCGACCTGTTCGTCGATACGATCACCATGCTGGCCGACGTCGTCGAGATGCGCGATGAGTACACCGGCGGCCATACGCAGCGTGTGACCAATTATTCGCTGCTGCTGGCGGAACGCCTCGACCTCAGCGGCGAAGACGTGGACCTGATTCGCACCGGCACGCCGCTCCACGACATCGGCAAAGTCGGCATCGACGACGCCATCCTGCGCAAGCCCGACAAGCTGACGCCGGAAGAGTTCGACATCATGAAGACGCACACGACGAAAGGGGCGGAGTTCATCAACAAGGTGCCGGACCTGCGGCCGGTGTTGCCGATCGTGCGCAACCACCACGAGCGCTGGGACGGCCGCGGCTACCCCGACGGATTAGCGGGCGCGAACATCCCACACCTGGCCCGTGTGGTGGCCCTGGCTGACGCTTTCGACGCCATGACCTCGGACCGCCCGTATCGCAAGGGCATGCCGGTCGAGGTGGCCTTTGCCGAGATCGAGAAGGGCAAGGGCAAACAGTTCGACCCGATCTTCGCCGCGGCCTTTCTGGAGATCAAGGACGCCATCATGCGCTCCATGTCGAATCGCGGCGCGACGCCTATGGTTCCGATCCGTGAGCCGGTGGCGGTGTGAGGCGCACAGTACCGAGTACTGAGGTACCGAGTACTCAGTACTCAGTACTCAGTACTCTTTCCCTTCGTTTGACCATTCGTAACAGCTGATAAGCTCCCATCGCCGCGGCCAGATGCTTGAGCGTATGACCGCTCACGACACGGCCCGCCTCAAAGATCGCTCCATCGTATGGGTTCTCGCAGAACTTCGCCACGACATACCAGGCGAGCGCCACGAACAGGTCGCCGGTGCGCGTGTACCTCGGCGGGAACAACCACAGGATCAGCGGCAGCGCGGCGAGCGAGAAGAATTGGACGAAGTAATACGGCCGTAGATCATCCGTCTCGTGCCAGTACAGCACGCTCCAGACTCCCAGCGCCAGCAGCGGCATAAGCAGCAGTGATCCGGCACGCAGGTTGATGCGCTCGGCGATGATGGCCGTGAACAAGCCCATGAAAGCGACCGCCATGGGCAGTCGGTCCCACATCAGTCGAGCGTTGTCGGGGCGCAGATGATAGTACGCCGAGCCGAACGCCGTCAGGCCGACGCCGACAAAGAGGGCGAGATACGCCGCCCAGATCGTCGGCTCCTCGGCAGGGCCGCCGCGGCGCCGGGCGCGCGCGGAGCAGAGGAAGTGGACACCCTCCGCGCCGATCAGCAGGAACGGCAGATTGGAGACGACGTTGAGGAAGTGCGGCACGCCGAAGATGGTGCGATGGTCGGCGAAGCAGTGGTAGGCGGTGGATTGCGGGATCGGGGCTTTCGAGAACAGCCAGACCGCCGCGGCAATAGCAATGACCAGCAACAGCAGGACGCGGCGCGCGTGGCTCAGAATCAACAGCACACTCCTTGCAACACGACGATGTTCGTAACGCGACATGCTTCAATGCGACCACGGCAAGAATGCCGGGGACCGAGTCAGTGCTGTAGGCTTGTCGAACCAACGAATCTTGTGCAAGCCCCACTGTTTCTCACCGACGAACGCGGGATGCCTGCTCACCGCCGCCGCGGCTCGGACAGGTTTTGTCCGCTCGCTCGAAACAGTCTTGGAACGGATTCTTGGACGCCCAGCAGGGTCTGCACAGTTAAAATGGTTAAAAGCAACTACCGAAAAATACTAGACATACGTCAATGGACAGAGCCGGGATTGAACCGGCGACCTAAGGATTTTCAGGCAGTGGATCGGAAGGGTAACGGATGAGCGCCGATGACACAAGTTAAATTGCATAAACTTGTGTGTGTCACATTTTCACTCTCCAAGTCTCGAATGCGGCAGATTTCGGCTGTTTCTTGCCTCGTTTCCTATCACGTTAGATAGACCGGCGCGGTTTGGCGAG
>JBBQPD010000825.1:0-3406 GCA_038331535.1 Gemmatales bacterium
CCGGGGGGTGGGGGGGGGGGGGCCCCCCCCCCCCCCGCTCGCCTAACTTGTACGCAGCGCTTCGAGGTCGCGGAAAAAATCGGGGTAAGTCTTGGCGACACAGCCGGGATTCTTGATGACGACGCCCGGCACGCGCAAACCGATCAGCGCGAGACTCATGGCCATGCGATGATCATTGTACGTCTCCACCTCGGCCCCATGCAACGGCTGCGGCGTGATGGTCAGGCCGTCGGCGAATTCCACGACACCGGCGCCAAGGCGGCGCAGCTCCGTGGCGAGAGCGGAGAGGCGGTCGGTTTCCTTGTGGCGAATGTGGGCGACGTTACGGATCGTCGTCGGCCCCTCGGCGAAGCAGGCGACGGCGGCGAGCGTCATCACGGTGTCGCTGATGTCGTTCATGTCGATGTCGATGCCGTGCAGGGATGCGCCGTGAACCGTGGTTGCTTGCGTTTCGCGCGAAACGCGGCAACCCATCCGTTCGAGCGCGTCCACAAAACGAACGTCGCCCTGAAGGCTCTCGTTTGTAAGACCCCGCACACCAACCTCACCGCCATTGATAGCAGCGGCGCCCCAGAAGTAGCTCGCGGCGGAGGCATCGGGTTCAATCGTGTAATCACATAGCCGATATTCTCGACTCGCGGTGATATGGAACGATCGATCGTTCACTGCGACCTGAGCGCCCCAGCGCCGCATCATTGCCACGGTCATAGTGACGTATGGTTCCGATATGAGCAAGCCCTCGACTTCAAGAACAACATCATTGTGGGCGAAGGGCGCAATCATTAACAAGCCGCTAAGAAACTGACTGCTGACGTCTCCCCGAACGCGAGCGTTTCCGCCTGGCAGGCCGGCGGATTCGACAATAACCGGGGGATAACCATTTCCCGCTTCGCTCCACGCATGTACTCCGAGTTGACCAAGCGCCGTCAACAGATCTCCAATGGGCCGCTGACGCATGCGCGGCACTCCATCCAGGCGATAGCGCCCATGTCCAAGACTGACTAGCGCGGTCAAGAAGCGCATGCTTGTGCCGGAGTTGGCGACAAATAGGTCTGCGCGAGATGCGGGAACAAACTCACCCTCTCCCCGGTACACCCTGACGAAGCTTTTTTGCCAATTTGTCTGAACGGTAAAGCCGAGGCTTCTTAGTGCCTCGATCATGATTTCCGTATCTTCACTCCGCAAGACACCGTGGAGATCACATGGAAAGCTATCACTCGAAAGCGCCGCCAGAACCAGTGCCCGGTTCGTTATGCTCTTCGACCCAGGCACGCGAACCGACGCCATTGGCGGCTTCGTCAGCGGCACGATCTCCAGCCGGTCAGGATATGACAACGCACTGTCACTCATAATTCACGCGCATCAAGAACAGTCCCTGCGCCGGCGCCGTCGGCCCGGCTTGTGTGCGGTCCTCGGCGTTCAAAATCGCCGCAACCTGCGATTCCGGCCAGTAGCCGCGGCCGACGTTCATCAGCGTGCCGGCGATGGCACGCACCATATTGTACAGGAAGCCGTCGGCCTCTACGTCGATCCAGATCCAGTCGCCGAAGCGATTGACCGCCAAGTGCGTGATCGTCCGCACACTCGACGCGCGGTTCGGCCATTCGCTCTCGAAACTGTGGAAATCATGCCGTCCGCGCAGAGGTGCTGCCGCTCGCGCCATCGCCGCCGCGTCGAGACGGCGCTTCGTGTAGCAGCAGTAGCGGCGCATGAACAGGTTCGGCACCTCGGCGTCGTGGATGACGTAGCGATACAACTTGCGTTTCGCGTCGCGATTGGCGTCGAACTGCGGCGGTACGTCGTCGGCGGCGCGCACTACCACGTCCTCCGGCAGATA
This sequence comes from Gemmatales bacterium, assembly GCA_038331535.1. Classification (GTDB taxonomy): domain Bacteria; phylum Planctomycetota; class Planctomycetia; order Gemmatales; family Gemmataceae; genus JBBQPD01. The sequence goes on from JBBQPD010000825.1 coordinate 1,838, forward strand.
AGAATTGAGCGCTCGCAGGATCACATCGGCAGCAAGAGTCGATTCGGTGCCGAAGTTGACGACCTGACCGACGGCGTGGACGCCGGTATCCGTGCGGCCGCTGGCGTTGGGGACGACACGCTCGCGCGTCAGGGCGAAGATGGCGTCGGCGAGGGTTTCCTGCACGGTGCGAAGGCCAGGCTGCGATTGCCAGCCGTGAAAATCGGTGCCGTCGTAGGACAGGGTGAGGCGGAGGTTGCGCATACGAGTGGTGTCGCCGCTTGCGGCTTAGCGGCACCTCCCGCTAAGCCGCAAGCGGCAAATACGAGGATCAGCGCTTCGGCAACCAGCCGCGTTGGACCAGCACTGCGGCGATTTGCACCGCGTTGGTCGCAGCGCCCTTGCGCAGGTTGTCGGCCACCACCCACAGGTTCAGGCCGTTGGGCACCGTTGGGTCTTTTCGAATTCGGCCGACGAACACCTCGTCGCGGCCCTCACAGTGCAAGGGCAACGGAGCGTCGCCCTTTACGTCGTCCACCAGGATGATACCCGGCGCCTTCGCCAGCGCCGCGCGGGCCTGTTCGACCGTGATGGGATTGTGGAACTCAAGGTTGATCGCTTCCGAGTGGCCGATGCGCACCGGAACGCGGGCCGTGGTCGGCGACACCTGAATGGTGTTGTCGCCCATGATCTTGTGCGTCTCGCGGATCATCTTCCACTCTTCTTCGGAATAGCCATCTTCCGCGGCTTTCCAGTCGTGCGGCAGGACGTTGCCCGCCAGCTGGGCGGCGTGGTGCTGCGCCGCCGGCACCGTTTCCTTCTTGCCGATGGCCGCAACCTGCGAATCCAACTCGAACAGCCCCTTCGCCCCCTTGCCGGACGACGCTTGATAGGTCGAGACGACGACGCGCTTGATACGGGCCAGGTCGTGCAGCGGCTTCAGGGCGACGACCATCTGGATGGTCGAGCAATTCGGATTGGCGACGATGCCCTTGGGGATGTGCCGCAAGGCGTCGGCGTTGACCTCCGGCACGACGAGCGGCACGTCCGGGTCCATGCGCCAGGCGCTGCTGTTATCGACGACGATCGCACCCGCTTTTGCCGCCATGGGGCTGGTCTCGCGGCTAACGGTCGCCGGCGTGCTGGACAGGACGATATCGACGCCCGCGAACGCCTCGGGCCGGATGGCCTCGACGGGGTACTGTTTGCCTTTGAAGGTGATCGATTTACCGGAGCTGCGCTCGGAGGCGAGGAATTTGATGGTGCGGAAGGGAAACGCATGCTCTTCCAGCACCTGCCGCATGACTTCGCCGACGGCGCCCGTCGCGCCGACCACCGCAACGCTCGGTAACACGAATGTGCCCTTTCAGAACAGAGGAAAATAGATCGCGACCTGCCGCTATTCTAGAACTACGAGCCGCGACCGTCAGGGAGCGCTGGTGCCAGCTAGGACTACGAGCCGCGACCGTCAGGGAGCGCTGACACCAGCTAGGACTACGAGCCGCGACCGTCAGGGAGCGCTGACACCAGCTAGGACTACGAGCCGCGACCGTCAGGGAGCGCTGGTGCCAGCTAGGACTACGAGCCGCG
>JBBQPD010000826.1:0-3392 GCA_038331535.1 Gemmatales bacterium
CGTCAGGGAGCGCTGGCGCCAGCGCTCCCTGACGGTCGCGGCTCGTAATGGTTTGAAAAGAGGGACAGCCGTGAATGGCCTATTCGCCGTCGTTTTGCAAGTCGAGTCGTGGCAACGGTTGGGGTTGGCGTTCCTGCTCGGCTCGTTTACCGTGGCGACGTTGTCGGACCTGCGGCGGCTTTCAGCTCAGCGCGAGTTTGTTGAGGTGTGGTGGCTTTTCGCCCTGGTCGTGATCGTCTTCGATGGCCTGTCGGTCAAGAATGGCACAGGCGATACGTGGTTGCTGGTGCTGAAATGGGGACTGATCGTCGTACTCTCGCTGGCGTCCTGGATCAAAGTCGGCTGGCTGTTCCGCCTGGCGCCGGGAGACGTGGCGGCGCTGGCCGCGGCCGCGAGTTTGCTGCCATGGTGGGGCGTGCCGGCGTATTACGCCATCGCCAAGGTGCTGTCCAGGTGGCTGGCTCCCCTGTTGAGCCGTGGCCGGGTGTTCTACCCATTCATGCCGGTGGTCAGCCTGGCCACCATCGTCGTCCTCGTCCTGGTTTTAGTGTTGGACAAAACCGGCGTTGTCGCCACGCCCTGAGCGCCGCTCAACGTTTCGCCTTCACCTTCTGAAAGTCCACGTCGAACCACCCCTGAATGCGCATGGAGCCGACTTCACCCGTCGGCCCCGGCTTGAACAGCACGGGCGGGTTCATGAAGGTTCCCGCTTCGCGGAGGACGAAGGTCTCGTAGTGGAAATGCTCCAGGGGAGCGGCGAAGGAGTTCCAGCGCCATACGAGCGCGCGGTTTTCGATCCGCACCTCGGCGCTGCCGTACGCGAGATGTTCGTAGCGCCCCGCGTATTCCGACAGGTCGTGTCCAGGTGTCGTGCCCTGGACGCGCTGGGATTCCCAGGTCCGCGCCCGCCCCGCCGCCTTGTCCGCCTCGCGCCGCAATAGGCCCTGATACAAACCGTTCCAATCCTTCTTCGGCGCGTCCAGCAGTTGATCGAGGATCGCGTTGCTCAGCGCGAGGTTCATCCTCGTCCCTTGCAGGTTGGCGAGAATGGAGATGCCGAGCCGCCGGCGCGGCAGCATGGTGAGATGGGCGCGGAAGCCGTCGATGGCCCCGGCATGTGACACCAGCTTTTCGCCGCGGTAGTCCTGCACCACCCACGCCATTGCGTAACTCATCTGGACCGTCTCGGGGTGGGTCTCACGTTCGATGCCCAGCAGCGGGATCACCATCTGCGGCGTGTGCGTCACTTCGAGGTTGCTCTTCGAGACGAGCCGTTTGCCGCCGCTCGTGCCGTCGCCTAGCTGGAAGCGCAGCCACTTTGAAAGATCGCGGGCGGTGGAATGAACGGTCCACGCCGCGTCGGGCGTCGGCATCGGCGCGATCGGCATCGTCACGACGTTGCCCAAACCATTCAGGCGGTGCCCGGCGGCATGGTCCGCCTTTTTGTCCGCGTCGGTCGAGGTGAAGACGGTCGCCGTCATGTCCAGGGGGTCAAGCAACCGCTTCTGCACGAACTCGTGCCAGGGTGTCCCCGCCGCGCTCGAGACAGCAAGGCCGGCCGCGGTGAACATGGTGCTCTGATACTGGAAGGCGGAGCGGAACGGCTGATCGAGCGGCAGCAGGCCGGCGCGGCGGACGGCTTCCGCCGGCGGCCAGGGGGCGCGATACCAGAGTAGATCGTGACCGCGCAGGCCCACGCGATGACACAGGAGGTCGCGCAGCGTGACGCTGCGGTCAGCGAGCGGGTCCGACAGGCGGAAAAACGGGACGTGCTTGCGCACCGGATCGTCCCACGTCATCTTGCCTTCATCGACAAGAATGGCCATTGCGGTCGTGGTGAACGCCTTGGAACACGAAGCGAGCGGAAACAGCGTGTCAAGGGTTACTTTCTCGCTGCCGCCAATCTCGCGAACGCCGTGGCCCGTGAGATAGACGACCTTGTCGTCGAGGACGATAGCGACAGCGGCACCAGGGACTTGCCAGTCAGCGAGCGCCTTGAGAACAATGACGTCGATGGCTTTGGAGTCGAACGGCTCGGCTGCGGGAGCGGGCGAGACGATGAGTAACGCGACCAGAACAAGAGGGACAATACGACTCTTCATTCACCGACCTCCTCGCCGTCGAACGGCGCCGTCGCGCTGCCCGCAATGGCCTGGAGAAACGCTCCAACAAGGTCGTCTTCCTGATGGGCGAACACCGTGCGCACGTCTAACAGCAGCTTACCGTCGCGCAATCGACCCATCACGGCCGGCGTCCCGGTCCGGAGGCGATACGCCAGCGCCGCATCGCTCCCTGTGGCGGCTTCGATCTCGACAACCCAGGTCTTCATCGCCTGATCCGGAAGTGAGCCGCCGCCAACGAACGCAACATCCTCCACGGGTTGCGCTGTCTTCACGCCCGGTGCCTCACGCAGCCGGACAGCCAGGGCTTCCGCGTGCTGCCGCAATTCCATGATCGACGAACCGAGCATGCGCAAGACGGGCACCTCGCGCAGCGCTCGTTCCTCGTCGAGATAGATGCGCAAGGTCGCTTCCAGGGCGGCGAGCGTCATCTTGTCGAGGCGGAACGCCCGCATCAGCGGATCCTTCTCGATCCGACCGATCATGTCTTTTTTGCCGACGATGAGGCCAGCCTGCGGTCCACCGAGCAGCTTATCGCCACTAAACAGAACCAGGTCCGCTCCCGCCGCGACACTCTCTTTCGCCACGGGTTCATCGTGCAAGCCGAAGCGGGCGAAATCGAGCAGGGCACCGCTGCCGACGTCGTCAATCACCGGCAGCCCGTGCTTCGTGCCGAGTGCCATGAGGTCCGGCAGCGGCACCGACTTTGTGAAGCCGGAGACGCGATAATTGCTCGTATGCACGCGCAGCAGTGCCCCGGTGTTCGGGCCGATGGCACGTTCGTAATCGGCGAGGCGCGTGATGTTCGTTGTGCCGACCTCGCGCAAGATCGCTCCGCTGACGGCCATGATTTCCGGAATGCGGAAGCTGCCGCCGATCTCGATGAGCTGGCCGCGCGAAATGATGACTTCCTTGCCCTGGCAGATGGCCCGCAGGACGAGAACCGTCGCGGCGGCATTGTTGTTGACCGCCGTCGCCGACTCGGCGCCGGTCAGACGGCACAGCCATTCGCGAATCGCCTCCGGGCGTGAAGAGCGTTTGCCGGTCTCCAGATCGAGTTCCAGATTGAGATAGCCGCGTGCCGCTTCATAGGCTGCCTGGGCGGCGGCCTCCGCCGTGGGGGCGCGGCCAAGATTGGTGTGCAGCACGATGCCGGTGGCGTTGATGACGCTGCGCAATTTCGGACGCAGCTCGCGCGTCAGCCTAACGGCGACGCGGCCGGCAAGTTCTTCCGCCCCGGCCGCACCGTCCACCGTCTCGCCCTTCGCCAAC
>JBBQPD010000827.1:0-3382 GCA_038331535.1 Gemmatales bacterium
CGTAGACGCGCAAAGGCCGGAACGGCGGCGGATGACCGACGGCGGCGGGATTGCGGATGTGGGGTGCCACGATGTTCTCACCGGTGGGGTTCTCGGATTCCCGCGCGGTCGTCGCACGGAACAAAGAGCCTGGCCGCGGAAAGCATGGGCGTTCGCGACGAAGGTTGATGCATGTCCCGGTGATCTATGCAAAACTGGAGCCACGAACAGGTTCCGATCCCGGTGCGCGATTTAAGGTATTATCGGTGTACGATTTGTGGCGCGAGCGTCGTCTCGATTCCTGTCCGGCGTCCAAGCGCGTCCCGTCGGATTTTTCTGTCGAGCGCCGCGAAATTCCGCAGTCCAGGTGGCTTAGCATCCGCAAGATGTTGATCCAAAACCTCTGCCCCCTCCTCTACGGGGCGAGAGGGCCGACACCAGGTTTCTCCTCCTTCCCTCTTAGAGTCTGTCCCGGCAGCTCTTGTTTTCTACGAGCCGCGACCGTGAGGGAGCGCTGTTCGCAGCGTCGCGTCAACGCTCCCTCACGGTCGCGGCTCGTAAAACTCCCTGAGACTCTTAGTGAAGGGGGCCGGGCGATTAGAGAGGAGACCTCCGGACTTCGGCGGATAGTGCTTCACTTCGGCTGCGGGTACGGCAGACCCTGTGCGGGCCGCACCGTGATCTGGTACAGTTCCTTCAGGCTCGCCTCCGCGTGCCGTTGCAGGGCCGCGTCGCAGACCACGTACCCCCAGTTGATGAGCGCCTCCTGGCGCAAGGAATCCAGTGCCGACAGTCGGGTCGGAATGCTCGCCAGGTCGGCCGTCTGTTTCCACGCGGGCCGGCCCTCGGCCAGGTAGCCGAAGCGGTCGTCTTTCAGCCCGTAGTCCTGCAGATGCGTTGCGATCCCCCAGTACGTCCCGGTGCGCAGCTTGTCGGTGAACGCCTGGATGAGTTGGCGCTTCCGCAAGCTGCGGACCTGGTTGTCGATCAGGTCCAGCACGCGCTTGGCGTGCAGCGCCCAGTCCTCGGCCGGCTTGGGCTCCGTGGCCATCTTCATCCCGCCATCGCTGGTCAGGATCGTCTGGTAACGTTTGAACGCCGTCTCCAGCCCCAAGTTGTCGTAGACCCCGCCGTCGCTCAACAGGACACGGGTCGTAAAGGGCGGCGTCCGGTATGGTGGCGTCGGCTCACCGGTCCGGAGAGGGTCAGGCGGCTTGTCGAGCGTGAGAAAGCAGGGCGACAGCACCGGCGGGAAGGCGCTGGACGCGGCCACCGCTGTCGCCAGCGGCAAGTCGGGGTTGGACCACAGGCCGACTTGGTAGTCGCCCATGTACGGCCGGGAGAATCGCCACAGCGAACCGGTCTGCACGTTTGTCGCGTTGAGCACGAAGCGCGGGCCGGAGGCGTCGTCGGGCAAAGCTTGCAGCGTGGCGCCGTTGAACAGGTACTTGTCGTACGCGGACTTCACCCGGTCGGAGATCGTAACCCACGGCAGCAGCGCGCCGACGAGCACCGACTTGACGTCGATGTTGCGACCGCCGAGGTCGCGCAGCGGTTGCACGAGCTTTTTCTGGACCAAATCCGCCGGCGCGGTCCCGTCGGTAAAGCCGAGCGCATGCCAGTTCATACCCAGCACGGCCGCGGTGATCGACCCGCCGGAAACGCTGCTGACGCGCTTGACGCGGCCGAGGATTCCCGCCTCGTTGAGCCGGAGTAGGCTGCCGACATGGAAGAGCATCGCCCGGTAGCCGCCGCCCGACAGACAGAGTGCGATCCCGGGATCCGGCCCCTTGCGCTCCTCCGGCGTCATCGGAGCATGCACGGGAACATTCACCGGCATCTGCGTGAGGTTTTCCGTCGCCATCTTCGCTCCCTTCTGCGGAGTTCCCTGGGCCGTCGCTTTCAGGGATTGTTTCGTCACGACCCGGTGGGGGAGCGTGTGGCTCACGCGCTCCCCCACCGGGCTGCGGCGAAGCGCTGAGATGATTGTTGGACGCCGCCTTCGCGCCGCCTTCGGAACGAATCATTTGGAGATTGTCCAACACGCCCCGGTGGTTTGCAAGAAAAATACAACGCGGTTCGCGGGTTTTGTGATTGCCCCCTTCGAGCCGGCGGACAACGGCGACCCACTTCGGCTTTTCCACCCGCGCCCGGGTCGATCCCCCCACGCCCCAACCCGGATGCACGTTCCCGCTGATCGTGTCTCACATTGGCGGCCGCGTGTTCGTCGCCTGTATTCGGCAACTTTGGCGCTAGTTTCCGCGCCCCCACGGCGATATAGTCAAGCGCATCGCTGTCGAATCTGCTGGGAGTTGCTGTATGAGAAGGCTACTGATTGCCTGCCTCTGCGTGAGCGCCGGACTGGTCGCGGTGGGCTTGGGTCAATCGGCGGGTCAGGCGAAGGGCAAGGCCGACGGCGACGCGGTCCGCGATCTGATCAAGAAGCTCAAGGAGGGCGACGTGAAAACGCGCCGCGATGCCGCGGCCGACCTGCAGCAACTCGGTCCGGCTGCGGGGGCGGCCGCGACGGCCCTCGTTAACGCCCTCCAGGATGGCGACAAGATCCTCATGGACCGGTCCGGGAAGGCCTTAAGGCGCATTGGCCGCGGTGCCGTACCGGCCCTCGTCGCGGGCCTTGAGGACAAGAAAACCAAGTACCACTGGCGCTTTGCCAGTATCCTTGGCGACATAGGCCCGGACGAGGAGGGGAAAGCCGTCGCGGCCCTCACCGACGCCCTGAAGAACGACGATGGCTATACGCCCTCCTGGGCCGCCGGTGCTCTCAAGAAGATGGGCACGAAGGCCCGGTCGGCGATTCCAAACCTGATTGATCTCGAGAAAAACGAAAACTTGCCAGATGACCGTAGCAGTGCGCTGTCTGCCCTCGGCGCTATCGGCCGGAATGACCGGAAGGAGGTACTGCTCACTCTTGTAGGCGCCCTCCAGGATAACGAGACGGAAGTACAAGTTGCGGCAGCGCATGCCCTACAGGAGCTGATATGGGTTCTCGAGCCGGCGCTGGCTTGGGATCCCGATCTGAACACGATTCAAATCCTCGTCAGCGCCCTCGCAAGCAAGTCCGATGAAGTTCGCAATACCGCCATTGGAGTACTGCGCAGGATAGGACCGTCCGTCGTCCCAGCCCTCATCCCGGCCCTCAGGAGCCAGGACCGCAAGACGAGAGCCGGGACCGTCCTCGCCTTGGCCCAAATAAGGCCCGCGCCGATCTCGGCCTTGATTGAGGCGCTCGAGGACGACAGGAAGTAACCGTTCACCCCTCCAAGGGCAGGAGGGACGGACTGGGCAAGTCGGCTCGGTGATTATGGACGGCTTCGATCAAGAAGGGCAGGATGTTTCGATCTTGCAAGCGCAGGGTTTGCGTGACGGTCCGCATACGTTCGAC
>JBBQPD010000828.1:0-3381 GCA_038331535.1 Gemmatales bacterium
GGCTAACGCCCCCCGCTCGCCTGGGGAGAACACTCACTCAATCTCATCCACCCGCTTGCGCACCGAACGGCGCGCGGCGACCGCCGCGTCGCCGCTCTTGGCCGCGGTCGCTTCGTGCTTGAACGCCTGCAACACCGGCGCGCCGGTGTCGTTCATGCCCGTCAGCTGCAAGATGCGCTGCTCAGCCTCGCGCAAGCGGCTGTAGCAGCGCTTGATGAGGCCGACGCCTTCCTCGTAGCGGGCCAGGGCGTCTTCCAGGCCAAGCTGGCCGTCTTCCAGCTCGCGCACCGTTCGCTCTAGTTGCACGAGCGAGTCTTCAAACGTTCGATCGTCGGCGTGCGATTCGTTCATACGCTTGTCTCCGTGCGCCAATGGCCGGATCGAAAGCCGGTGCGGTAGCGCGTCGAGGGGAAACCGGGTGGGGGGATGTCGGACGTGCTGATCCCTGGCGGCATCCATGCCCAACCGTTGGTTGTGTCGCCGCTTGCGGCTTAGCGGTCAGACGCCGCTAAGCCGCAAGCGGCATCGTCAGGACTCGACGCGGCTGACGATGACTCCGTCATGAAGGACCGTCACCAACCGCTCGCAGGGCCGGACTTGATCGTGCGAACGAACCACGACCCCGTCGGCCTCCTTGCGTGTCAGAGTATAACCCCGTTTCAGGATATTCAAGGGGCTGAGCGTTTCCAGCCGGCCCGCCTCCGCCTCCAGGCGCTGGCGAGCGCGATCGAGCCGCTGGCGCACGGCCCGGTTCAGCCGTTCGCCCCAGTCATCGAGCTGGCGTTCTTCTTCGCGGATGCGCTCCAACGGCTCGCGGAAACAGCGGCGTTTCGCCAGCTCGTCGAGCCGGTCGCCGGCCAGTGCCAGCCGGCGAAGCAGCAGCTGGCGAAAGCGTCCCTCCAGCTCGCCAAGCCAGTCGAGTACTTTCGTTCCGTCCGGCACGACGCGCTCGGCGGCCTCGCTTGGCGTCAGCGCCCGCACGTCGGCGACGTGGTCGGCGATGGTGAAATCATCCTCGTGGCCGACGCCGCTGACGACCGGAATGCGCGAGCGGAAGATGGCCTCGGCGACGACTTCCTCGTTGAACGCCCACAGATCTTCAAGGCTGCCGCCGCCGCGGCCGACGATGAGAACGTCGATGCGCCGATCCGCCGGAGCGTCCGGTCCGCCGAGGCGGTTGAGCAGGCCGATGGCCGCGGCGATGTCCTTCGCGGCGCCTTCTCCCTGCACAGGTACGGGGCAGACCCAGACCTCGGCGGGCGGCCAGCGCCGCGACAGAATTTCGAGCATGTCGCGCACCGCCGAGCCGGTCGGGCTGGTGACCAGGACGACGCGGCGCGGGATGCGCGGCAACGGTTTCTTGCGGCCCGGATCGAAGTACCCTTTGGCGAACAGCTTCTCCTTGAGCTGCCGAAAGGCGAGTTCAAGCGGCCCGATGCCCTTGGGATGAACTTCCTCGACCTGAAGCTGATACTCGCCGCGCGGCACGTAGACGGTCAGCCGGCCCTTGACGACGACGCTCATGCCGTCGCGCAGGTCGAAGCGCATGCGCAGGGCGACGCCGCGATAGATGACGGTGCGCAACGGCGAATCGGCGTCTTTCAGCGTGAGATAGAGATGGCCGGAGCTGGGCCGGGCGAGGTTCGACACTTCGCCCTCGACCCAGACGGTGCCGAGCTGGTCCTCGACGAGCTGCTTGAGGTCGCGCGTCAACTCCCCAACGCGATAGAGGCGCACACCGGCCGGCGGAAACAAAGAGGTCGCGCCCATCGTGTCGATCCCCGAGGAACGGCTGGTAGGTGATAAGAGTACACCAGTTCATCGGGTCCTGACAAGACGAACCTGTCTCTCACGAGCCGCCCACGAGCCGCGACCGTCAGGGAGCGCTGGCTAAAACGCTCTCTGGCCAATTTTCCTTGTCCGAACGGCAGTCCAATCCAGTACCGGAAATGTTCCCGCGTCATTTGACGAACGGCTCGGGCGGGGCCGGCTGGCTGCTCTTCTGGCCGGACACGGAGGAGTAGGGCGGGACGCTCAAGCCTTTTGGGCCGCTGATGGGCAGGAGGGGGCCCCTGGGTTGGTAAATCAGGTTGGTCCCCAGTCGCGCCAGCACACTTTCCCCCGGCGCGGCTCCTGGCGGCAAAATGCGCCACGGCTTCGCGGAAGACATCACCCGCCGCCCTTCCTCGAACAGGGCGGTCATCGCGGCAGGCTTGAACTCGAAGCTCGACATGGGCACCTGGTACTCGGGCGGGATGGCCGACAAGTAGTAATCCATGCCGGTTAGCAGGCAGACGGTGTAGAGCCGCTGGAGGTCGCCGCGCGTCTGGGCGTAGATGAGGGTGGATACATTCTTCCCAGCCTGATCCAACGACCACGGCCGGACCACTTCCGGCTCGGCGTACAACTTCCCGGCCACGATCACGTAAACCTTTGCCCCGGCGATATCCCGGGCGGCCACATCCGACCGCGCTTCCGGCGGAAGATAGGGGGGGCGATAGAAAAGGGCCTGCGATACCCCGCCATCGACGTGCCGCTCGGTATGCGGCTCACCGTCCACCACCACGTCGATTTTGACCGCCGGGAAGTAACCGGGCGCGGCCGAGGACGCGAGGAGGACTTGGCCGATTAGCTTCCGATCCCCCGGCCCGTTTCGTGCGGCCATGGCGCCAATGTCCCAGATGACGAACTGCTTCCCTTCCTCCTCCGTCGTGCCAACATACAGCCGCCGACCTTTGCGATGGGCCTCGGCCAGGTCTTGCATGACTTCGGGGGTGAGGAAGGCATCGAGGCGGGCGGCCAGCGGGGTGGTGTCCGCGTAAGACTCGTGGAATAGCCCCCAGAACCGGCGCACCGTGTATATCTGCTTGGTCTCCAGGGTTGTGTAGAACTGCTTCACCTGTTCGTCGTACTTTGGCCCCAGGAAGGCAGCGGGCGCAATCAGTGCCCCAGTGCTGATGCCGGTCACCACGTCGAAGCACGGCCGATCTCCGCGCTGCGACCAGCCGACCAGGACGCCGGCAGAGTACGCCCCGAATGAGCCTCCCCCGGACAGGCAGAGGATGTTGCGGTTCGGCTGTGTGGCCGCCACCCCGCCCTCGTTCTTGGACTGCTGCGAGAGTTTTTGCTGCCGGTCTTTGCGGAGGCGCTCGCCGGCTGCGGCCAGTTGGGCCGCCGGAGTGAGGTCATCCGCTTCGTTCTGGGCTACGAGGTCGATCAGGTCGCGCGTGTTGAGGCCCGACGCGGCCGGGGTCGGAAATGGGTGGGAATCGGGGTGAAGGCAACCAGTGGGCGTGGTAGCCAACAGACAGACGGTCAAGGCAGCCAGTGTCGAAGCGCGGGACCGTCGTTCCATGTCAAGCTCCAGGGGACGGTGCGAGG
>JBBQPD010000829.1:0-3372 GCA_038331535.1 Gemmatales bacterium
AGCCGAAGCCACCGGACAAGCCGCGCGTCGAGGACGAAGATCCCGACGCCACACCCGCCAAGACGCACAAGGTCACGGTCGATGATCCGGACGACCCCGGCCAAAAAACCATGGCCGCGCCCCGCGCCGTGGATCTGGCCCAGGCCGCACGAGACGCCAAGCACCGCGAGGTCAAGAAGCTCTTCCGTAGCCTTGCCGTGCCGCATGATGTAATCAAATACAACCAATTCAACCATAATTACTCGCAAAACATCGTACCGATCCCGGACTATATCGGCACGAAAACCGATCTGATCGTTGAACCGCTTGAAGTGAAGCCTTTTCCCACCGCTTCATGGACGCCGGATGCGCCCATCAAGGTGAAAAAGAACACCGTCGAATACTTCAAGCACTATGAGGAGCTGGCCCGCGACGCCGTGGAGAAATTCCTCGACGCCCACCTTGAAAAGAAAGCCGATAAGGAAGAGTACCTGTCGCGCTACGATCAGGACGTGGCCGCCGAGCAGATGCTGACGACGGTATTGCTGCACCTTCAATCGGACATTCAGCGTGGCGCCCGCAACAAGGACGACGCCTGGCCGCGACTGGAAGAATTGCTCAAGCAGCAATTGCTCGGCGTCCTACTGGACCAGCTCGATGTGCTAGTCGCGCAGGGCGACTGGGACGCGGCGTTCGCCCTGACGAATCGGTTGGCCGGGACCTATCGCACGGCGAAGGACCAGAAGAGCATCGCCGTGCCGTTGGTCGGATTGGTCAAGCAGGCGATGGCCCTCTCGCTGGACGAAAAGCAGAAGTCGGAAGCCCGGCGTCGGCTGCGCCAGCTGGAAGATTTGTTCCCGGATAATCCCGCCATTCAGCCCGTCACCGAGGCGCTGCGGCAACAGGCGCGCGACCTGTTCGCGGAAGCCAAGAAGGAGATGGAGAACCCGAAAAACGCGGTTCGCGTCGGCCAACTACTAAACGAAGCAGAGGACGCCTGGCCGGGGTTGCCCGATCTTCGCAACACGCGGCTCAAGCTGAGCAATGAACATCCGATTCTGCGCGTCGGCGTCCGCGAGTTGCCCGTGCGGATGTCGCCAGCTCTGTGCGCCAGCGATTCCGACCTGCGCGCCGTGGAACTGCTGTTTGAGAGTCTGATGAAGCTCGCTCCCGATGGGTCCGGCGGCGGCCGTTGGGAGCCGGGGCTGGCGGACGGACGGCCGCAAATGACGGCGCATGGCCGGCAGTTCATGCTGCCGACCGGCGCCTGCTGGTCCAACGGCCGGCGGCTGACGGCGGGCGACGTTCGTTACACCGTCAACAATCTTATCCAGCCAGGCCGCGTTCCGCTGCGCCCGGCGGTCTGGGGCGGCCTGCTGGACAAGGTCGCGGTGGGCGATCCATCGCAAGTGAACCTGACGCTGCCGCAGGGATGGCTCGACCCGCTGGCGCTGATGAACTTCAAGGTGCTGCCGGCGCCGGACGGGGATGCACCGGAACCGGATTCCGACAAGTTCGCGGCGCATCCGATGGGCAGCGGTCCCTTCGTATACGCGGACAACATCCGCACCGACAATGGACGAGCGTGCGTGGCCTTCACCGCCAATCCATACTACGGCGCCCGGCGCGGCAGGGCGGGTTTGCCGCGGATTGAAGAGATCCACTTTGTCCTCTACAAGGACCCCGCCGAGGAACTGGCGGCCGGCAAGGTCGGCCGGCTCGATCTCGTTCTGGACCTGACGGCGAAAGAGACGGCGGCGCTGAAAGGCAAGGCCGACCTGCACATCGCGCCGACCGCCTCGCCGAACCGCCGCATCTATTTTCTGGCGGTGAACCACCGCAAGCCGTCGCTGGCCAACGCCGCCTTCCGCTGCTCCCTGGCCTACGCGATCAACCGCGACCGGCTCCTGGACGAGGACTTCCGCGCGACGCCAGGGCAGGAACTGCACATGCCTTTGAATGGGCCGTACCCCGCGAAAGCGTGGGCCTGCAATCCCAAACTGGTCAAGAAACAGGGCGATAAAACGACGCTCGACCCGTTCGACCCTCTGGCGGCGCGGGCGAAGAAAACCGAGTCCGGCGTGGCCGATCTCACCCTCACCCTGAAATACCCGAGCGGCGACCCCGGCGTTGAAAAGGCGATGCAGCATCTAGCCGAACAAGTAAAGGAAGCAATCGGCGTGACCTTGACGCCGATCGGTCTTTCGCCGGACGCCTTACGGAACGCGGTGGAGGCGACGCGCGATTACGACCTGGCGTATTACCACTACGATTTCCCCGACGACGTTTACTGGCTCGGGCCACTGCTCGACCCGGCGGCCGGCACAGAGGGCGAAAACTATATGGGATACAAGGGAGTCGGAAAGGGTGGCTTAGTTCCCATGATTCAGGACGCGAGCCGGCGGCGGGACTTCCCGCAGGTGCGCGACTACGCTCATCTGCTGCACGACAAGTTTCTCAACGCCGAGATGCCGTTCCTCCCTCTGTGGCAACTCGACCCGCAGGCCGTCGTTCACTCGGACGTGGATGCCCCGGCTTTTGACCCGGTGCTAGTGTTCACGGACGTGGAGTTGTGGAAATTGAATCGGAAGTGAGCAACACGGCGCCTTTCTTATCGGTCCCATAGGACCTATGCGGCGCATGGAGACGCTAGCCGCGCTATTGCAAGCCCCCGCGCCGCGCGTCCACGCCAATCCCCATCATCAGGATGGCCACCAGCACATGCTTGGCGACGCACAGCGCGATGATGGCAGGCAGGATGCCCAGGGTGCAGGTCCAACCCGTCGCTAGCACCGTCGCCGAGGCGGCCATGACCAGCGTCAAACGGCGGCGGAAACGACGCAGGCGGTCATCGTCAGCGGCCCCGATGATTGGCGGAGCGGGCGGCGGCGCGATCACGGCCATGCGGCGTTCCCCGCGAAAGGTTCCCGAATCCGAAGGCCGCCAGCGCAGCGGCGCCCTGTCCCAAACTCCACCTACTCTATCACAAGCAGCATATGCTGGTCTACCGGCCGACGCTGGGAGGATCGTCCGTCTCGGCGTCGATTCGCTGCACGACTTTCGCCGTGTCGTCCTGCACGGAAACGAGGAATACGCGCCGCCGCGCTCGGCCGTCCTTGATCCGCAGCGGCCCGGTTAGGCTCTCGAAATCCGTGGTCGCCGTGAGTTGCTCTCGCACTTTGTCGGCCGCGACGGTCTTCGCCCGCGCCATCGCATCGAACAACAGTCGGGCGGCGTCGTACCCCTGGACGGCCGCCAGGTCCGGCGCCTCGTGAAAGCGCTCCTGATATTTCTGCGCGAATTCCTGGCCGCGTTCCGTCAGCGCCTCGCGCGCGAAAACGGTCGCCTTGTACAGAGTTCCCGGTTCGGCGCTCAAGGAGCCCACGTCTTCGT
>JBBQPD010000830.1:0-3370 GCA_038331535.1 Gemmatales bacterium
AAGATGGCCGCACGGACACAGCGTAAGTCGTCTCGGAGGCATGGCTCGAGGTGCGGCCGTGTCCGAGTTTGCTCGGTCGGAGAGAGAGTGCGCGCCCAATCAGGATAGATTGCGGACGGACGGGTTTACCGAATGCTTACATCAAGCGAACAGGAACCGAACAGAGGGGTTTGACTCGGGCGCCGGAGTGAGACGCGAACCTGGCGCTTTCAGTTAACACAAAAGATCTCTAACCTGTTAACTCGAAGCCGTCAGGTTCGCAGACCCCTCAATTCTAACAGACTGGTTGACAGGCGCGAGACTTTTTGTGCGGTTTTGTACAGCGGTTGGAGTCGAATCACTGTCACTCCTCATCCTGTTCGGCGTGACGGCACTTCGCAACGCCATGACCGAATTCTTGCTCACTATCATGGCGAACGAGCCCGCCAAGGACGTGCTCACCAAATCTTGCAACCGGGGCCGGAGGTCGGCCAGCAGGTTGGAGTCATCGCCTGCCGCGAGCGCTTGAGCGGGCTTCTTAAGTACTACCACCGCCAAGCGGCCTGAGTTCGCGGCCGTGCGTCATTCCAAACGCCGGTCGATCCCACCCCGATGAGGAATGGGCACGCATGTCTACGCCCCCAGTACCTCACTCAACCACTTCCTCTAAGCCGACTTTTTCGCTGGCGAGCATTCTGGACTCTGTTTTCCGCGCGCTTTCGGCTCGGCTGACTATTTTGACCATACGCCTTCACTACCTTCTCGGCGACAACCAACCGATGAGGCGGAGAAGGGACCGGATTATTGTTATCCGTGTCGTTGGGTAATCCGCTGAGAAGAGCGGGCAGTCTCCCCTTGGCGGCTTTGATGAGTTCTGGTTGGGGAGCTGCGCAATCGGGCGTCGTGTCGAGCGGCTTCTCGAAGTTCATCCTGCCCTACCTTTTCAAAGGGGCCGGCCAACCAGTTCAACGCGAAAGGGTACCCTCCGACCCCGATCCTGAAATCCGCGCAACCCACGCTCCCTACCAGGGAACCGCGCCGGTGAACTCATCCCCCGCGCGATCGACTGCACACCAGCGTCGTCCGCCTGATGCCCAACGTTTGCCGGTCTTGATTCCGGCTGAGACCGAGCTCTTCCATTCTACTCTGATCCTCAGAGCTTCTTGGCGATCTCGTGCGTGACAGCGTCCAACAATTCCCGGGATGCAGCGTGTCCTGGCTGTTGCGCCAGAATGGTCTGTAGTTCCCGGCGGGCCTCCTGGAGCCGTCCCTGTTCGTAGAGGAGGCTAGCGAGATCGTAGCGCCACGTGAACTGTCTTGGTTCGCGCACCAAAGCCGCCTGGTATGCCGGCAGCGCTTCGTCCGGCTGACGGAGATCGCGGTGTGCGGACGCCTTGACAAAGTAGTCCTCCGCCTCCAGCGGCTCGGCCTGGCTGGCGAGCAGTGCCAGGACCTTCTCCTGAAATGGCCTTCTCCCCACTATACCTTCCGGCCCCGGGTGGAGATGATGGGCGGTGTGTGACAGCAGAATGGGTCGGTCGGGAAGAACCCGGTCGAGGATCTCGTCCTCGGCGAGGAGCTTACGGCTCCTATCGAGAATATCGGGGAGGTAACGGTCGGACAGTTGCAGAGAACGCCGCCAACTTTCCCAGGCCTGATCCGGCTTCGCGTCTTGTTTCTCGAGAATCCCGCAGCGGTACCAGAGTTCGGGGTCGGTGGGGTCTAGAAACTTGGCCCGATCCAGATACGCGCCGCGCAGGTCGGCATTCGCCAGGCCGTTAACGTAGGCGGCAATCCGCATGTGCGGCTTGACCATGAGAGGGCACAGGTTCCGCGCCTGAAGATAGTGTCGCAGGGCCGGCACCTGATGCCGGCGTGCCAGTTCGTTGACCACTGCTTTACCGTGGGCGCGCCGAGCCAGAGCGAAGAGGACGAACGATGGGGCAGAGACCGAGGCGGCGGTAGAAGGCCCCGGGGCCGCGCCCAACACTGCTTCGGCCGCGGCGGTGAGCCCGTCGCCATTCCCCACCGTGCGTGTCTCCTCTTCGAACGTGTCGGAATGTGCTTCCCCGAGTTGATAGTGAAGGCGTGCATTCGTCGGGTCAATACGTACCGCCGCCTCGAGATAGGCGATGCGGCGTTCCAGCACGGCAGGATCGGAGGTCCCGCGCAACTTGGCGGCCGTTCGCGCGAGCCGCCAGACCCTAGTCGCCTTCCAGCTTTCGGCACAAAGCAGCAGCCCCAGAAAGATGCCTGCGGCCGCCCCGGCCGCAGGCAGTAGGCCACCGAGGCGAGACGAATTGGGCGCCGTGCCGCCGGCTGAGGATGTTGTCCCGATCGTCCGTCCAGCCCCGCGCGTGCCGCCGCCGATGAAACTCAGTTGGGCGCACAGGACCGTGGCAAACAGCGCGATCGCCGGAATGTGGAGTCCAAATTCGACGAAGCTGTGGACGGCCAGGGTGGTGAAGGCGAACAGTGCCCCCAGGGCGAGTCCGCCAGCCGGACCGTCATCGTGACGCCGGAAAGCCCGGTAGCCGAGCCGGAAAACCAGTCCGACCGCCAGCAGGCTCAAGGCCAGCCGCACCACGCCACCCTCCACCAGTGCCTCAAGGTATTCGTTGTGAGCGTGTTCGTACGTGAAACCCGCGTCTTTGGGGTCCGTGCGGGACATCACCTCCGCGTAATCGAAGGTTCCGAAGCCCGTCCCCCAGAGGGGGAAGTCTTGCACCAGCGGGACACAGCGCAGCAACAGGGATCCGCGATCGTCCTGGAGGGCCTGCCCTTGCCACAAAGTCCCCAGCCGCGCCTGGACGCGCTCGAAACTGAACCAGGCCAGCAAGGACAGTACGATGGCCAGGGTGAGGAAGGCCGTTTCGAGGTGTATGAAGCGCGGCGAGCGTAGGAATTTGATGGTCAGGCAGACGGCCGCACCAGCCACCAACGCCAGAAAACCGCCTCGGGAGAGGCAGTACACGACGCCGGTGACCATGAGGACCAGAGCAAGGCAGATCCACAACGCCGCTGGATCGTGCAGCAGCCGGGGGAGAGACGAGAACCTTCCCGAGGCGTTGCCACCGTACTCAGCGACTCCGGCGTCTCGGTCGCGGCCGGCCGAACCCGTCTGGTGTGCGGTCGGCCGGCCCGAAGACGAGCCGTCCTCTCTCGTGTTTTGTCTGTTCCCCGATTTGGAAGAGCGGCTGAGTAGCAGGCCGATCCCCAGTCCGATGCACAGGTTGACATAAAACGCGAAGTGATTACGATTGATAAACGGGCCGAAGACCGTGCCCCTGGTTCGGTCAGTCCAGTAGATGGTATTAGGTGGCGAGGTAAAGAATTGCACCAGCCCGCACAGGGACAACAAGGCGCCATTGGCCACGGCGACGACGCTCAG
>JBBQPD010000831.1:0-3368 GCA_038331535.1 Gemmatales bacterium
ACCACGTAAGTGGTTTTTGTGCTTAAGAGGATTTTGTAGGGTTAGTTGCCGCGACCGTAAGGGTGCGCAACTCTTGCGCTCCCTGACGGTCGCGGCTCGTGGAAAACATTCACTTCAAAAACGGCGTCGCCCACCAGCACAGGGCCGCCACCAGCGCCGTGCCGGGAATCGTCAGCACCCACGCCCATACCACGCGGCCGGCCACGCCCCAGCGCACCGCGTTCCAGCGTTGGAGCGTCGTCGCGGCACCCACGATCGACCCGGTAATGGTGTGCGTCGTGCTCACCGGCACCTTGAGGAAGATCGTCAGGATCAGCGTTGCCGCGGCGCCGCCCTCGGCGCAGAAACCGTCCACCGGCCGTAAGCGGCTCAACTTCTGCCCCATCGTCTTCACGATACGCCAGCCGCCGAAGAGAGTGCCGATACCCATCGCCAGGTGACACGCCAGGACGATCTCCGTCGGCACCGTCTTCGGCTCGCTGAATCCCGACGTCCGGCTCGCCGCGATCAGCAGCAACAGGATGATGCCCATCGTTTTCTGCGCATCGTTGCCGCCGTGGCCGAGACTGTAGAGTGACGCCGAGAACAGTTGCCCCTTGCGAAAGAAAAGGTCTACGCGCCGCGGCGTCACGCGCCGAAAGATCCAGGCCACAGCCACGGCGATGATGGTGCCGATCAGGAAACCGATCAGCGGCGCCAGGACGATGAACACTACCGTCTTGACGATGCCGTCCCAGTGCAGCGAGTCAGGCCCCGCCTGCATCAGTGCCGCTCCGACCATGCCGCCGATCAGGGCGTGCGAGGAACTCGTCGGCAGCCCCCAGTACCAGGTGAGCACGTCCCAGAAGCAGGCGGCCAGGAGCGTGGCGGCGATGACGCGGTCGTTGACGATCTTCGGGTCGATGATGCCCTTGCCCATCGTCGCCGCCACGGTCAGCGGGAAGACGAGGAAGGCGATGAAGTTGAAGAACGCCGCCCAGATGACAGCAGCTTGGGGAGACAGCACTCGCGTCGAGACGACCGTCGCCACCGAGTTGGCCGCGTCGTGGAAGCCGTTGAGGAAATCGAACAGCAGGGCCAGCGCGATCAGCGCCCACACCGTCGCCGAGAGTTGCCCCCAGGGGAGGACCAGGAAGTTGTCCCACTGGACGGTCGCGAACAGGCCGGCCATGTCAGCTTCCCTTGATGACAATCTCGGAGATGATCATGGACGCGTCCTTGCAGGCGTCCACCGTCTCTTCCAGCCAGCCGTACAGCTCGCGCAGCTTGATGAGCTGCAAGACCTCTGGCGGGTTGGCGAAGAGGGCGGCGTCGGTCTCGCGGTAGACCAGGTCGGCCTCGTTCTCCAGCTTGGTGATCTCGCGCAGGCGGGTGTGGATGCCGTCGATATCCTTCATGGTCCGGCATAACCGTACCACCTGTTCGAGGTGGCCGCAGCAGTCGCGCACGATGCGCGCCAGATTCACGGCCTCCGGGGTTGGCCGGTCGATGCGGAAAGTGAAGAAGCGGTGGGCCGTCTCCTCCATGTTGTCCATGACGTCGTCGAGGGCGGTGGCCAGCGTGTGGATGTCTTCGCGGTCGAACGGCGTGATGAAGCTGACGTCGAGCGCCTGAATGATGCGGCCCACTACCTCGTCGCAGGCGTGCTCCTCGTGGCGAAGCTCCTCGCAGCGCTGGGCGACGCGGTCGGAGGGGTTTCGCTTACCGAGCGGGACGGACGACATACCGCTCACGGACGCCGTCGGGGTGAAGCTGTCAGAGGGATTCGGTCCGCGGTCGAAATTTGTGAGCATGTCGAGAAACTTTTCCGAGGCGCGCGTGATGATCGCGGCCGTTTCGTCGAACATGTCGAAGAACTTCATCTCTTTGGGGATGAGGCTGAACGCCATACGTCGCGACTCTCCAAAGGGATAGAGGAGGGTGAGGCAGCGCGAGTCCGCACGCCCATTTCACGATTTTTCGGCGTCTTGGCAAGGGGAAGAATTGAACTACAGAGGCACAGAGAAGAGAATAGAACGCGGATGACACGGATTCCGCGTCATGCGCGTTTTATTGTCTCGTAAGTGGTCAGTTCTTCACAACGAAGGGGATCGCGACCGTCTGCGACTTGACCTCGCGCTCGACGGGGCGGAATACGTCCACTTCAAAAGGTCGGGCGAGGCTGTTGCCGGCGAGGTCTTCCAGCCGCGTGTCGGCCAGGAGGCGATACCGGCCCGTCGTCCACGCCTCAGTCGGAGTGAACTGCCAGCGCTTCTCCTCGTCGCCGGTAGTCACCGTCCCGGCAACCCGGCGGCCCCCATCGTCCTCCACCCAGACGAGGCGGTGCAGTAGGGCGTGATCGAGCGGCTTTGGGAAGCCAACCGTCAGCGGCGCTCGGCCGCCGGAGGCCGGCAGTTGCAGCTTCCACGCCTTCACGTCGAGTACCTTCTCGTCAGGCAGGGCGACGGTAAAGATCTTGCGATAGGTCTCCTTGAGCGGTTGGTCCGCGGCGTCGGCCCACGCCCGGTCGATGACCAGGGTGTAGCGTTTGCCTTCTTCCAGCACCGGGCCGAGGTCTTCGCGCGGCTTCAGGCCGCGTTTGATGCGGCCCGGATCGATGAAGAGCGTGAAGCGCTTGCCCTCTGGATCCCACAACTCCTGATCGATTTCGAGGAACGGAGATTCGACGGCCTTTCCAGCGGCATCGAGCAGGTGGATGTGCCGGAAGCTGTCGCCGCGACTCATCGGCGCGGAGAAGTGCAGATAGAACTTGAGCTGATTCTCCGGCAGCTTGTTCGCCGTTGGATAAACCTGCTCGACAACCGCAGCCGCCATCGGCGCCGGCTTGGGCAGCGCGAAGACGACCGACAATGGTTTCTGATAAACGTCCGGCTGCCCAGGGAGGGCATTGAAATCGAAGGTGGCGCGATAGGCGGCGCCTGGGACGAGAGGGAATCGCGGTTCGAAGCGGAGGGTGCCCTGGCCGACCACGTACTTCCCGAGCATCGGCGGCAGGTCGGCGGACTTGCCGTCGAGGCGGACGGCGAAGATCAAGGCCCACTGCTCCGCGGTCGGCGGTTTGCGCAAGAGCGCGTCGAAGACTTTCGGCGACAGGCAGACGACCTCGATCCCCTTGCCGGAGGCTGCCAGGCGAATGGCCGGAAGGTCATCGGCGTGGAGTACGGACATGTGAAAGAAGAGTAGCAGTGGGAAGAGAGCCTTCGTCATTGCAATAGCTCGTCCGAAATGAATTGATGTGGTTCCAAAACCCAGGCGAGCGGGGGCCGTTAGGCTCCCGGTGAGTCACCGGCGAGGGGGGGGGGGGGGGGGGGGCCGGGGGGGGGAGGGCGCGCGGGGGGGCCCCCCCCCCCCGGGGGTGGGGAGACAAG
>JBBQPD010000832.1:0-3360 GCA_038331535.1 Gemmatales bacterium
ACGCTCACACCAAGGGCATCATCCACCGCGACCTCAAGCCCTCGAACATCCTGGTGACGCTCTACGACGGCCGGCCCGTACCCAAGGTGATCGACTTCGGCATCGCCAAGGCGACCAGCCCGACCCAGGCCGCGCGGACGATGCACACCGAGGTGGGCCAGATTGTCGGCACGCTGGAGTACATGTCCCCGGAGCAAGCGGAGGCCAACCCGCTCGACATCGACACGCGCTCCGACGTCTACTCCCTGGGCGTGCTGCTGTACGAACTGCTGACCGGCACAACTCCCCTGGAGCGAAAGCAACTGAGGGAGGCGGCGTTCCTGGAAGTACTGCGGCTGATCCGCGAGGAGGAGCCGCCCCGCCCCAGCACCCGGCTGAGCACGACGGAGGAGTTCGCCTCGATCGCGGCGAATCGCGGGCTGGAACCGAAGCAACTGAGCGGGCAGGTGCGCGGCGAGCTGGACTGGATCGTGATGAAGGCCCTCGAAAAAGACCGCTCGCGCCGTTACGAGACGGCCAACGGCTTCGCGGCCGACGTGCAGCGCTACCTCGCCGACGAGCCGGTCGCCGCCTGTCCGCCGTCGAAGCCCTATCGGCTCAAGAAGTTCCTGCGTCGGCACCGGGGACCGGTGCTGGCCGCCGCCATCGTGCTGCTGGCCCTGCTGGGCGGCATCGTCGGGACGACGGTCGGGTTGGTGCGAGCGGAGACCGCGAAGGGAAATGAACGCGCCGAACGCCGCGACAAGGAGGAGGCCCTTGTCGCCAGGCTGACGGAGGAGGAAGACAAGAACGAAGCGAAGCGCCAGCGCATCCTGGCCCTGGACGGGGAAACGAAGGCCCTCAAGGGCTGGCGACAGACGGCCTACTACAACTGGGTGCAACTGGCGCACAACGAGTACCGGGGCAACAACGTCGCCCGGGCCGACGAGATGCTCCATTCCGGCAAGAAGTGTCCGCGGGACCTGTGCGGCTTCGAGTGGCACTTCCTCCAGCGCCTCTGCCACAGCGAGCTGAGCCGGTTCTCGACAGCGGAGGGCCCGGCCGGCCTTTTGCCGCGATGGTGCCGGTTCAGTCCGGACGCCCGGTCGGTCGTCCTGTTCGAGAGAGAGAGCCGGACGCTGCACGTTTACGACACGACAACGGGGAAAGAGACGTGCCTGTTGTCCATTGGCTTCGACTTCAATGACGTCACCTTCAGCCAGGACGGCAAGCGACTGGCCCTCTGCCCTTCTGGTCCGCCGCAAGACACCCTTCATGTCTGGGACACCGCGACGAGGAGAAAATGCGCCATCCTGAACGGGCCGAAGGCACGATACCCCCTCGGCCTGGGATTCTCCGGCGCCGCCCTCAGCAACGATGGCCGGCTCGTGACCGCCGCCGACCAGATTGGCAACCTGTTTGTCTGGGACCTGCACACCGCGGAGGAATCGTTCCGGATCTGGCCGGCGCGGTTCATCGTCCAGAGCATCGCAGCCGTGCCCCTGCCGCCGCCGGCGGCGTTGCTGTCCATGGCGGGAGCCGTTGCGAATGCCAAACCGGATGCGTTTGCCTTGCGACTGCAGATCGCCGCTCACACCGATGACAAGGCAAGGCCGAACCAGCACTGGAGCATGACGACGGCCTTCACCCCGGACAGCAAGCTGGTGGCGACGGCAAGCCAGGGCGATCAAACGGTCAAGCTCTGGAACTCCGAGAGCGGGAAGCTCGTCCGGGACCTCGGCAAGGGGCCAGATTGTGTTCGGGTGGCCTTCAGCGCGAATGGAACACGCCTGGCCGTGGCTGGAGGAGAGGCCTCCGGGCTGGGCAGGGAACTGGGCGTATGGGTCTGGGACACGAAGAGCGGGCAGACGCTCTGCGTCATTCGCGGGCAGACCAAGGCGATCAACTGCCTGGCGTTCACCCCCGATGAGCGATTCCTGGCCACGGGCAGCCACGACGGCACCTTGACCGCCTGGGACATTGAGACGGGTCGAGAGATCGTCACTTACCGGGGCCACGACCGCGGCGTCCACGCGCTGGCCTATACCCCGGACGGCAAGCGACTCCTGGCGGTGGGAGACGACCGGGTCGTCCGGACCTGGGACGCCAAGCGCCACCCCGAACGCCGTTTGCTCCAGTGTCGGGGGGCCTGGCATGCGGCGTTCAATAGCGACGGTCGGATCGTCGCCGCGGCCGCCCGTCACGTCTCGGGGAGCTACTGGGGGACAGTCGTCTGGGACGCGGAGACCGGGGCGGAGCTGGCGAAGTTCGGGAACCAGGAGGAGTCGCCGTATGCGGTGGCGTTGAGTCCCGATGGCCGTATCGTTGCCGCTGCCACGGATATTGGCCACACGACCGGTGTCGTACGGCTCTGGGACGTGGGCACCGGGCAGCAGGTCCGCAAACGATCCGAGGCAAATTTCCTCGGCCAGGTTATCCTGGCCGCGGCGCCGGTGGGACCGGCGGGACCGTTGGGTTCCTCGCTGGTAACATTAGGGGCCCTGGAAGGTATGAAATGGAATGCTTTGAGTCTGGTCCGCAGCCTGCCTGAGCAAGGGCTGGCAGGGCCGTTCTACGCGGTTGCCTGGAGTCCCGATGGCAAGCGAATCGCCGCCGGAGGGCAGGACCGGATGGTCCACATCTGGGACGCCGTTACGGGAAAGCAACTGCTGAAACTGGTCGCCCACGCCCGCACGATCAGCGCCCTGGTCTTCAGCCGCGACGGCAACCGCCTCGTCTCCGCATCCGGGGGAATCACCCAGAAAGGCGGCAACCCCACTGCGCCGCTGAAGCTGCCGCTCGACGGCCCGGACGAGATCCCCGACGTGAAGGTCTGGGATGTGGCCACGGGCAAGGAACTGCGCTCCTGGAGCCTGCCCGGCAAGGGCCCGGGGCTGGCCCTCAGTCCCGACGGCGAAACCGTCGCCGTCACGGTCGGCGAGACCGGCATGAGCCTCCTCCTGACCTTCGAGATCGGCGGCGGGGCGAGCGGGATGGTTTTCACGGATGCGGCCCACAGCCCCGGTGTGGTGCGCCTCTACCGTGTGGCGACAGGTGCAATGGTGGCTGAGTTGAAGGGGCACACTCGGCCGCCCTGGTGTGTGGCCTTCAGCCCCGATGGCAAGCGTCTCGTCACCGGGGGCGGGGCCGATGAAACCATCAAGCTCTGGGACGCCGACACCGGCGAGGAGATCCTGCTGGTCGGCCGTCATCCCGGGATCGTCACGAGCGTGGCGTTCAGCCAGGACGGCATGAAGATTGTTTCCACCAGCAACGGCTCGCCGATCCGCGTCTGGGATGCAACGCCGATCCCTCATAAGTAACCGCGCCCGCAAATGGTACGATCGGGCCGTCCAGTGGATCGAGAAGGTCAATCCTCCC
>JBBQPD010000833.1:0-3358 GCA_038331535.1 Gemmatales bacterium
GAAGCACCGCTCCCTGACGGTCGCGGCTCGTTGACAGCCAGAAGCACCGCTCCCTGACGGTCGCGGCTCGTTGACAGCCAGAAGCACCGCTCTCTGACGGTCGCGGCTCGTTGACAGCCCGTTGTCATTGAGCAAGTTACATTGTGCGCGAGACTAAACAGCGCCCCTCGGAATCCCCCAACAGGAGCATGATTCATGCGTAGAGGTCTTGCGATCACGAGCCTCGTTCTGGGCGGCGTTTTGCTGCTGGCGCTTGTCGCCGACTCCCAGCCGGCGCCGGCGGCCGAGGGCACAACCTCGTCCGCGACGGTGCAAATCGGCCTCGTCAATACCCTGTTCCCCGACGCGCCGGAGCCGCTCATCCAGGTGATGGCCCGGCCCTTCAAGACGCTGATGGAAGACCAGGCCGGTTTCGTCAGCCAGGTCGTCGTCGGCGGCGACCCCGCGGACCTGGCCATTCGGCTCAAGGAGGACAAGGTCCAGCTCGGCGTCTTCCACGGCTTCGAGTTCGCCTGGGCACGGCTCAAGAACCCCGAGCTGAAAGCACTGACGATCTGCGTCAATCAGCAGTCGTTCGTTCGTGCCGTGCTGGTGGTCCGCGAGGACAACAAGGCGGCGGACGTGGCCGCCCTCCAGGGCAAGACCCTTGCGCTGCCGAAGCTGGCGCACGAAAATAGCCGCATCTACGTCAACCGCCGCTGCTCCGGGCCGGGCCTGCCGATGGACCAGTGGTTCGCGAAGGTCGTTAAGCCGGCCACCGCCCAGGACGCGCTGGATGACCTTGCCGGCGACTTCGCGCAGGTCGCCGTGGTCGAGGACGTGGAACTGGCAGCCTTCCGCAAAGAGTATCCGAAGACCGCCGCCCGGCTGCGCGTGCTGGCGGAGTCGGAGACGTTTCCCTGTGCCGTCATCGCCTACCATCCGGGCAGCATGAAGGCCGACACGCTGGAACGTCTGCGTCTCGGCCTGATCGCGGCCAAGTCAACGCCGCGCGGCCGCAAGCTGCTGGACCTGTGCCGCATCACCGGCTTCGAGGAGGTCCCGGACAATTACGAGCAGAACCTGATCGACATCCTCAAGGCGTATCCGCCGCCGCTGAAGTGAGCCGCAGAGGACACGAGCCGCGACCGTCAGGGAGCGTTCTGCCCAGAGCGCTCCCAGACGGTCGCGGTTCGTTGAATTTCACCCCTCAAACACGCCTGCTCCAAAGCCCGGTTGTTCTTCCACAATTGGCGCATCCTTCGCCTCACCCTCGACCACGTCGGCCGCGTGCGCGGACTGAATCATCTGGTCGGTGCTGGTCGGGTCCACCTCGCGGCAGCTCGCCGTCAGCCGATCGCTCAGGTCGCGCAAATCCGCCTGCCACGCCTCCGGCGTCGTGCCGTCCGGCGTCACCTGCATGAACTCGCCCAGCAACAAAATGAGCCGCAGCACGTGGCGGAAGATGATGCCCTCTTGCTTGACGAGGTCGCGCGTCCGCACGAAGAGGTTGAAGTTGCCGCCGTAGCGCAGCAGCTCGCCGGCCGCCCAGACCCCTTGCGTGTTCACGTCGCCCACTTCGGGATACGTCGCGTCGAAGAGCAGCCGCAGCTTGTCGGACAGCGTCGGCGGATATTCTTCCTCCTCTTCTTCCGCTTCCTCGCCGTCCTCCGGCGCTTTCACCGGAGCGAGGATCAGGCCGCGGCGAATCAAGTCTTCGTCGAGGCGCGTCCGCTGCAACGGGCCGGGCGGCAGGCTCTCCTGGCGCGGCACGCGCACAAAGCGCATCATCGGCCGCGGCATTTCCAGCACGCTCTCGAGAGCCTGCAAACGCTCGTCGCGGTCGGCGATGCCCAGCTGGCCGAGGAGGAACGCCCCGTACAGCGGATGCATGCCGCGGAAGACGAGCAGCTTGTCAAGCTCCGGCGTTGGCACCGCGCGTAGCGCCTGGTACTCAATCGCCGCTTGCGGCTTCGCATCTTCCGCTTGCGGCTTAGCGGGCGGCGGCGGGTCGAGCATCACATAACCGTGGTCGGCGAGCGTCAGCAGCATCCGGTCGAGAATCTTCTCGTTCGCCGCCGTGCGCGACGAATCCATGAGCCGCTTGCGCAGCACGTTGCGGACCTTGGATACCTCCGGCGACACCTTTAACAGGTACGCCAGCAGCCGCCAGGGCAGCGGCCCCTTACTGTAGAGCTTGCCCGGCGGCGCCGACTGCAAGCCCGCGTACTGCGCCTCGCTCCAGTATGCCACGCCCTCACGGCGCGACGGCTTCTTCTTTTTCAGCGCCTTTTTCGCCTTGAGCAGCCCCGGGTCGCGCGTGTCTTCCGGGATGCGGTCGTACTGTTCCTTCCAGCGCAGGATGCGCACGTCGTCCTCGTGGGCCAGGGCGAAGACGAAGCCGCGGTCGTCGAACTGCGGCCGGCCGGCGCGGCCAAAAATCTGATGCGCCGAACTGGCGTCGATCAACTTCTGCTTGCCGCGCGGCCCTTTCACCAGCGACGACAGCACCACCGAGCGCGCCGGCAGATTGATGCCGGCCGCCAGCGTCTCCGTGCAGACGCAGACCGCCAGCAGCTTGCGCTGAAAAAGTTCCTCGACGATACGGCGGTACTTCGGCAACAACCCCGCGTGATGGACGCCGACGCCGCGGCGCAACATCTGCTTCAGCTTCGGGCCGACGCCCTGCGACCAGTCGAGCTTGTCCACCTCATCGTTGAGCGGCCCGCGCACGCCCGGTGCGAACAGGTCGAGGCCTTTGAGCATCTCGGCCGTGCTCCAGCATTCGTCGCGGTTGAAGCAGAAGACAAGGGCCGGCGTCGTGCGGTTCTCGCCTTCGCCCTTGGCCATGTGGACGAGCTGATCGCCGAGGAACTCGTCCGGCACCCAGCGAAACGTCAGCGGAATCTTGCGCTCCTTGCTCTCCACCAGCTCCAGCTTGCGGCCGTGCGAGCGCTCCAGCCACGCCAGAAACTCCCCGGCGTTGCCGACGGTCGCGGACAGTAGCAGCAACCGGGCGTGTTTCGGCAGCATCGCCAGTGACAGCTCCCAGACGATGCCGCGCTCTACGTCGGCGAAATTGTGGAACTCGTCCATGACGACAGCGGTAACGTTCTCGAAGTCGAACCCCTCGGGATGCAGCAGCCGGTTGAGCAAAATCTCCGCGACGACGACGAGGACGCGAGCGTTCGGGTTGATGCGGCGGTTGCCGGTGACGAGGCCGACGTCTTCGGGATGAAAGCCCCATTTCGCTGCCAGGGCTTGCGTCTCGCGGAACTTCTGCTCGGTCAAGGCGATGAGTGGTGTCGTGTAATAGGCGGTTTTTCCGGTGTGCAGCGCTTCAAAGAGAGCGGCTTCGGCGATGAGCGTCTTGCCGGTG
>JBBQPD010000834.1:0-3356 GCA_038331535.1 Gemmatales bacterium
CCCGGTGACTCACCGGGGGGCTGACGCCCCCCCGCTCGCCTCTCCTATTGTACTCAGGCGGCAGGACGACGTTCGACGTACTCCGCGCCATCCAGAACTCCGAGGTTGGAGTTCCGAGATCCGATGAGCTTGCATGCCGCCCAGGCTCCAACGACGATCACCACCGACGCGGCTCCCGTCGCGAACATGGCACGGCCGCCGAAGAGGTCGATGGATTTTCCCGTCAACCACGGGCCGGTCAGACTGCCGACGCAGTTCCAGACGAGGTACCAGGCGTTCGCCTTCGCCATCGCCGACTTCGGAATCTGTTCGCCAAGCAGCGCCAGTCCCATCGGATAGAGAGCTGCACTGCACGCCCCGACGAGGAACAACAGTCCCCCGAGCGCCGCCGCTCCGGTACACCACGGCAAAAGCGCGAGGCCGGTCAACACGATCAGATGACAGGCCAGGAGAATGCGGACTCGCCCCAGGCGGTCGGCCAGCATGGCACCTGGTATCTGAAACAGCACGACGCCGACGAATAACGCCCCGATCAGTCCGCTTGCGCCGTCGGAAGAATAGCCGAGACCGAGCAGATAAGTGGACATGAAGGTGAGCATGCAACCTTCGAGGAACCCCTGCGTCCAGGCGGTGCCGAGGCTGAAGACGGCGGCATCGAGAGGCAGCGACCCTTCGCCTTTCTCTTCCTTGACGGGCGCCTCGGCCGCCGGCAGCGCCACGGCGACCAGTCCGGCCATGGCCAGGGCCACGGCGCCGCCCAGGATGAACGCGAAGCGCGGTGCCGTGTCGTACAGCAGCAGACCGGTGACCGGCCCGAGGCCGACGCCGAGCGCGACGCAAAAGGCGTAAATGCCGAAATCGCGGGCGCGGCGGTTCGGCTCGGCGTTGTGATTGACGCGCGTTTCCATCGGGATGAGACAGAGCGCTGTCGAGAAGCCGCTTAGTAGTCGCAGCAAGTTCCAGCCGACGATGCCGCCGCCCCAGGGAAAAAGAGCGGTCGTCAGCCCGTCGGCGACCATGCCGGCGACGACGGCGCGATTGCCCCAGCGTCGCATCAACCACGGCAAGAAGGGCGACGCGACGGCGACGCCGAAGTAGTAGACCGAGGTGCTGAGGCCGACCGTGGTGGCGTTGCAACCGGAGTCGCGCAGCCACAAAGAGCCAAGCTGCACGCCGAGGCCGAAACTGAAGCCCCAGCCGGCGCTGGCCAGACAGAGTATCGCAAGGATTCGTCGTCGGTGCGCAACAGGTGCGAGCACTTCCATGCATGGTCCCCGGGACAGTCGCAAGACGGTATACTTCTATTTCATCGGCGATGGAAGGCAGGAACCTTGAGAGAGTGGGCGCTTGACGCAGCCAGGGCGATTGACGGGAGGAACAAGGGGGTTCTATTATGCGAAAGGCAGCCGAATGGGTAATCTTTACGGGCGCGCCGGGCCGAACCGAGCGGGAGCGTGATACAATAGGCGGAGACGTTCCGCCGAATTCTTGCTGACAGCTTATAGCTGATAGCTATCAGCTCTCAGCCGGACGGAAGCTCGAGATCGATCCCCGTTCGGAGTCCTCGATGCCTCAAGCACCGCCCCGGATCGGAGGCTTGCCTCCGACCTGGTTAATCGTCGTCGGGAGTGCGGCGATCCTCTTTCACCTGGCAGCCATCATCATTCCCATCCTTGACACGCCGAGCGGTCCCTGGGCCATGCCGGATGGCCGCAACGTCGCGGATGCGCCGATGTTTGCCCATTCCGCCAACGGCCTGGCGACATTGCACGCCGAATCGTTGCGCATTGCTCATAGCTATCACTTCGTCACCGACCATCCCGGCGACCTTCCCGGTGTTGAGTTCCTCGTCCGGCTGAAGGACGCCGACGGTAAGCCGCTCTCCACGCTGCGGTTTCCCGACCCGCAGGCCAATCCCTGGGTGCGTCATCGGCAGCGGTTGCTCGCCAGCGCGCTGGCGCCGGACTTTCCGGTCGCGCCGCCGGGCGGCGAGGTCATCGCGGCCCCTGGCGGGAAGGTTCCCACGTTTGATATTTGGCTGCTGCTGGAGGAACGCATTCCCGGAATCGCCACACCCGCTCTGTCCGAAGCGTTGGCTGATCCGAAGGTCCAGCTAAAGCTCCAAACCGTGCCGCAGCACCTGGTCCCGCGCAACCGCCAGGTCATGCGCCCGAGCGAATGGTCCGTGTTACTGGCGCGCTCGTACTGCCGTTATCTGTGCCGGAAGCACGATGCCGCGTCGGCAGAGATCATACGCCTGACGCGCGAGCCGGTGTCACCCCTCGTGCTCAATAGCAACGACCCGAAAAATCCGGCCTTTGAAGACCTGGTCGCGTCGTTCGGGGAGGTGGCGAAGTGAGTACGTCCCGCTATCCCGCCCCGCCGTCGAGACTGACGACGGATACCGAAACCCCCGCGCCGGGTCTGATCGCTTCCTGGGTCAACTTCTGGTTCACGCCCGTTGATCCCATCGGCTTGAGCGCGCTCCGCGTCCTGGCCTGTCTTCTGTTCCTCGCCTGGCTACTCCCCTTCGCCGGGGAGCCGGAGGCAATGTTCGGTCTGGGCGGCTGGTTCGACGAGCAGGCGTACCGCGACACGGCGCGCGTGCCGGAGTTGCCGCCTCACCTGTTCAGCTGGTCGGCCCTCTACCTGTGTGGCAGCAGCGCGGCGGCGCTCCGGCTGGTTTACTGGCTATCCATCGCCATCTTGGTGCTGTTCTCGCTCGGCGTCTGGACGCGTGTGACGTCGGTGCTGACCTGGGTTGTGGTCGTGTCGTTCACGGCGAATCCGGCGACTGCCTACGACGCCGATCCGCTGTTACGCATGCTGGCCTTCTACCTCATGATCGGCTACCTGTTTCTGGGACAGGGGAATACCGGACAATCGCTCGCCGCCCGCCTGCTCGGTACGAAGGAAACGCTCCTGTTCGGCCGAACTTCGTCCTCCTACGATGGGAACCGGCGGAGTCTGGCGGCGAACCTCGTGGTGCGATTGTTCCAGGTACACTTCGCCATCGCGATGCTTGCAAATGGGCTAGCCAAGCTGCAAATCAAGGAGTGGTGGAACGGCCTGTCGTTCTGGTTTTACTTCCATCCGCCGTATCACGAGACGTTCGAGGAAGTGAAGGCAATCGCACCCTACGCCGACACCTACTTCTGGTTTTACAGCGTGGCGGCTTATGCCGTGCTGGCCTGGCAGATCGGCTTCCCCGCGTTCGCCTGGAGCCGGCTCGGGCGCCCGCTCCTGCTCGGCGGCGGCGTCCTGGCTTTGCTGACGACGGTCTTCTTCCTACATTTGCCGCTGCTCGGGCCGGTCGTCTTCCTTGGCTGCCTGAGCTACCTGACGCCTGCGGAGTG
>JBBQPD010000835.1:0-3349 GCA_038331535.1 Gemmatales bacterium
ACCGCTCCCAGATGGTCCAGGTCGTCGCGCCACGCTTCGAAGATCGCCTGCGCCGCGTCCGATCCTTGCAGCCGGTTGCGGTACTGGCCCATGATCTTGACCGCCCGGCCGTCGTCGCCGTCCTCGAAGTAGACCAGCAGCGCGTCGAACGGTCCTTCCGCCGGGGCCAGCAGCACGGCGTCGCCGACCATCTTCGCCTTCTCGATCTTCCACTGTTTCAACACGTCGCCGCGCTTGTCGCCGAGTTCGCAGCGGCCCGCCATGCCGCGCGAGCAGAACGACAGCGGCGGCACGTCCGCGCCGGCCGCGGCGTCGGCCGGGCAGTCGCGCAACGTCACCTCGGTCGTCATGGCGTCGCGCTGGCAGGTGAGCAGCGTCCGGTCGTCCAGCCAGCGGAAATGCGTGGCGGCCGGCGCGGTGGGCAGGTCGGTCCAGACGCCGGTCCAGGTCGGAGCCAGCTTCTCCGGAGCGCCGCCGGACTTCTTGAAGAGGTCGAGCAACGCCGGCCGGTCCTTGCTCGGCGGCACGGTGCCGTCCTGGTAGCGGACGCGCACTTCGGAAACCCTGTCGTTCTTGTCAAAGCGAATGAACAGCTGCCGCGGCCAGAAGGCCACGCCCGCCGCCGCGTTGCTGAAGTAGAGCAGGTTGAAGCCGCCGTCGGCCATTTTGGCCAGGCGCGACTCGGGCAGGAGAGCGAGCAGTTTCTGCACCTCCGCCTTCGACTGACCCAGCTCGATCTGCTCGATGCCGGCGCCCGGCAGGCTGCGCGGCAGGCGCGTCTGCGGCTTCTCGGCCTTCAGGCGCGCGTCGCGCTCCTGCTTGTCGAACTTGGCCGTCCGGGTCAGGCGGTCCTTGACCTCGGCGTCGCCGCGCCGGTCGGCGGCTACCAGGGTCGGGACTTCCGTCGTCTCATAGGGCAACCGCAGCGTCAACTTTGTTTGGGCGTTTTCCCACACGAAGGCGAGGTGGCCGTGCGTCGTGTCCTCGACGGCCTCAATTCGGGCTGGCCCATACGCGGCCCAGAGCGGCACGACCAGCTTGGACACGGCGACGAGGTTCAGGCCGCGCTCGGCGGACCAACGCACCGTTACGGACTCGACGAGGTCGGTGTCGCCCTGGCGTTCGACGACGGCGCCGATCGGCTTCGGATCGGTCACCGGCAGGACGATGTGTTCGAGAGCGGCGGGGCGGGTGACCTGGAACTTCTTGTCGGGGTTGGTCTCCGGTGCGGCGCCGGTGCGGTTGCGCTCGAAAGAGCGGTCGAGGTTCAGGAGGCCGAAGTCGCGCGGGTCGCGCGTCAGGGCGGCGGCGGCCGGCGCCTTCTCGGCGCCAATGCGAACGAAGGCGCCGAGGGCCTTGCTGCGGCGCGGCGTGGTCACGTCATAAATCAAGCCGCCGCCGGTGAACGACTGGCGCGGGAGGCCGTTGACCTTCGTCGCCTCCGACTTCACGAAACCGAGATCGTTCAGGTGGCGGGCGAGATCGGCTGGGTCGGGGAACGTGATCGACGTGCCCTCCTTGTAGACCACCAGGAACTCGATGAGCTTGCCGTCAGCGTCGAGGAAGGCGACGACATCCTGCACGCTCTCCTGCACGACGGGCAGGCCGAGTAGGTCGAGGCTGCGGCGGACGGCGTGCGGCGTCTGGGCGATGACACTGCGGCCCTGCACGTCGCCGCCTAGCAGGCGGGCGACGGCCTCCGCGCTGGCGCCGGGCAGGATGGCGGGCACGGCCGCGGGAATAACGCCCCATTCCTTGAGGGCGAATTCCACGTCGTCGGCGAGGGCTGGTTTCTTTTGCGACGCGTCACGCCAGGCCGCGGCGGCTTCGGCCAGCACCGAACGGCCGATCGGCAGCAGCGCGGCGCCAAGCGGGCCGGCGGCCGCCTTCGAGTCGAGCAGCTCCGCGAGCTGTTTGTGCAGCAGCACTAGCTCAGTGGCGCCTTCGATGGAATCCGCCACTTCGCCGTGCGCCAGTTTCAACTGGGCCAGCTGCAATTTGAGGCCGACGAGTTGCGACCACTCGACGGGGTAATTGCGTCCCGCCGCAGCCGCGTCGATGCGCTTGCGCAACTCCTTATCGGAGGGGTCGGCGAAGCGCAGGGCCGCCTCGGCATCGCCGAAACGCGCCAGATGCAAGGCCAGGTCCGCGTCGAACTTTCCCGCTTCGACATAGGGGGGCTGACTGCACTCCCGCTGAGCGGAGAACTTCGCCTCGCCGAGCACCGGGGCGGACACAATCGGCCGCAGGTTCGGCAACAAGCCGCCGCTTTCGGGCGTCTCGCGCACCACCTTTTGCTGGGCGAGGGCGGTGTCGAGGGCCGCCTGCACTTCCGCGGCGAGCCTGGCCCGCGGCCAGGTCAGCCAGTCCGCGAGGTCGATCTCGGTCTTGTCGCCGAGATGGGTCGTCGTATCGACGGCTTCGACATCCGCGGCGACCTCGCTGCGGCGGCAACCGGTCAGGCCAGCCGCGAGAAACAGCATCAGAATCACGCCGCCACGCCATTGTGTCCGCATCGTACGCATCTCCTTTGGGCACGGTCCGAGAAACGGACCGCGGTCGAATACCGATTGGGGCTTGTGCAACTATAGGTTTGATTTCGCGAAAATGTCGGACGAGTGGATCCGGAAGCGATTCACCACAAAGACACGAAGGACACAAAGGAAGACAAAAGGAAGGGAAGGAATGGGAAGGAAGACCTGCTGCTCTGTCCCTCTTCCTTTTTCCTTTTTGTTTTCCTTTGTGCCCTTTGTGTCTTTGTGGTGAATAATCTGGGCTAACGCTGGCCGAAGAGACGTTTCAATCGCCCGGTGACGCGGCCGCCAACCTCGCCGGCCCAGAGCTTCACGTCGAACGCCTTGCGGACCAGCGCCCGGAACAGCCGATGGCCGGAGCGGCGCTCGAAGCCTTCGAGGTAGTTCGTCTTGTCGCCGAAGCCGAGGATGTGCTGGTCCTCCTCGGTCAGCCCGCCCAGGAATGCCGCGTTCAGCAGCAGCGGATGATAGCGGTAGTACTCCACGTCCTCCCGCTGCAACGGCACCTTCGGGTCGTGGTAGTTGAAGAAAACGGCCCGGCGCGGCTCCAGGATCGGCACGCTCTGGCGGTGGATGCCCGACGTGTCGAACAGGATCACGGTCCCCGCCGGGCCGGTCGCGTTGAGAATCTGACCGGGAGGAACGTTCGTCAATTCGTCCTTGCGCACCGTGCGCGGCGCCTGCTTGCCGTGGCTGCCGACGACGTAGTTGAACGCGCCGCTGCGGACGTCGGTCAGGTACACGCCCAGCTTGACCTCGCGCGGGATGGTCGGCACCTTTGTCTGATCGTACCAGGCGTCGCCGTGCCAGCCGTG
>JBBQPD010000836.1:0-3348 GCA_038331535.1 Gemmatales bacterium
TACGAGCCGCGCCCGACCGGGCGCGTTGCCCGCGCTCCCTGCCGGTCGCGGCTCGTAGAGAACAACTCTTGCGCAATGGAGCCACGCCATGAACCCCGGAGCTGGCGTCACCTCGTTTGACGCCCTGACCGACTGGTATGCGGCCCTGACCACGTTTCGCGAGGCGGCTCAGAACGCCCTGTCCTCGCTCGACCTGTCGCTGCAACACGCGGCCAACTGGCTGGACGATCAGGAGCGCTACTGGCATCGGCAGATTCGCGTTTGCGAGGAGGCGGTCACCCAGGCAAAGGCGGAGTTGCGGACGCGAAAGTTCTCTAACTTTTCTGGCGACAAGCCCGATTGCACGGAGCAGGAGGACAACCTGCGCCGCGCCCAGCGCCAGCTGGAGTTCGCCGAGGACCGGCGCGCGGCGGTGCGGCGCTGGATGAAGCAGTTACCGAAAGAGATCGTCGATACCTACGACGGCCCAGTCCGCCGATTAGGCTCCCTTCTCGACGGCGACCTGCCGCGCGGCCTGGCCCTGCTCGCGCGCCAGTTGACGGCCCTGGAGCAATACGCCGACCTCCGTCCCAGCGCCGCCCCCTCCTCGAAACCAGCATCGGAGAAGTCATGAGCCTCTCCGGCGGACGCGATCTGCTTTCCGGCGCGCTCAAAACGCTGCAAGGTCACTGGCAACTCACCGAACCGCTCTGGCAGGACGCCATGAGGTTGCAATTCGTCGAACAAATGCTCACACCGTTGGAAGACCAGACCGTGGCCGCTCTGCAAGCCATCGACCGCATGGACGTTTTGCTACAACAGATGCGCCGCGACTGCGAAGGCAGCTCGTACGACATTTACGGCAGTCCGGGTGGATGACAGGGTGACAGGGTGACAGGGTGACCAGGTGACAAGACGAGTTCTCGATCACCCTGTCACCTGGTCACCCTGTCATCCTGTCATCCGCCGGGGGAGTGATTGATGCCGGACCCGTTGTTCGATCGCGCGCGCGCCGCCCTTGGTGAATTGTTGCGGCTGATTGAGGAGCGCCGCGCCAGTGAGGATGAATTGGCCACTTCCGCTACGCGGGATGACAAAAGCGCCCGCGACAAGGAGGAGCAAGAACTCGCGACACTTGCCGAGAATCAGGCGCGCGAACTGGCCGACCTGGACGCCGCGTCGCGGAAGGAAGTGAAGACCCTCAGCGCCCGCTTGGCGGCGGAAGAGACGGCGGCTCAGTCGGCCATCGCCGACGAACGGCGCCGCCTGGAAGCCGAGGAACGAGAAGGGCGGGCGCACCTCGATGGGGTGCTCAAGGACGCGCAGTGGATGGCGGACTCCGTCGCCGAAGGAGAAAGGAAGGAGCTTCAGGAACAATTGCAGGCGGTGCGGCGAGAAGTCAAGTCCGGCGAAGAACGCGGGGAAACGCTGTGGACAAACGTCGAACCGCTGCTGGCCCGCGTCGAGCTGGAACGGGAGGACGTGGAGCTTGAGGAAGCGGTTCGCAAAACCAAAAGCGAAGCGCCGGCCAACTTTGAAACCTCGTTGATCCAGGCCGACGAGCTGCGCCAGGAGATGGAGCAGTCGCTGTTGCTGCGCTGGATGGGCTGGCCGCGCACCGTGGTTGTCGCCCTAATGGTTTGGGCCGCATCTTCCTTGCCGGCCTTGTGGCTGAAGCCGGCCTTCATCTGGCCGCTCGGCGGTATTCTCGTCGCCGTGCTCGCGGCCCTTGGAAGCAGAACCTTGTTTCACGCCCTGGCCCGTCGCCGATTTCTGGCCCTGGGCGAGCAGTTCGCCCGCGCGCTGCACGAGGCCCGGCAACGGGCGGCCGATCTCCTGCGCCAGGCTGAAACCGACGCCGCCGCCCGACGCACCGCCGTCCACAACAAGTGCATCGACGAACGCCGCAAGGCCCAGGCCGTTTACAAGCCGCTCCTCGATGAGTTGCTCGCGCGCGTCCAGGCACGGCGCGACGCCCTGGAGCGGCAAATCGAAACCACCTTCCCGGTGATGCGCAAGCGCGCCAAGCAATCCCTGGAGTCGGCGCGCCTTCGCCACAAGGAAACGCAGGCAGACTTTCTCGCGCTTCAGGCGAAGGAACTTCGCGACGCCGAGACTGCACACGCCGAGCGTCTCCGCAATCTCGGACAGTCGCGTCGCCGCCAGGCGCAGGCTCAACTCGAACGCTGGGAATCCGGCGCCGCCGCGCTGCTGGCCACGTTCACCGAATTGCAGCAGATCGCGTCGAACTCCGAAACGCCGGCTGCCGCTCCAAGCCCAAGCCTACCCTTCGGTACCATCACCATCGATCCCGCGCAATTGGCCGGAGAAACGGACGCGAAAAAGCTGGCCCCGTTGCCGGCACACCCAATTCAACTGCCGGCGTTTCTCCCCTTTCCGCGCCTGGGCGGCCTGCTCTTGCAGGCGTTCGGCCAGGGGCGAACCGTTGCCGTCCACGCCTTGCAGGCGCTGATGCTGCGCTTTCTGACGTCGCTGCCGCCGGGCAAGGTGCGCTTCACCATTCTCGACCCGGTCGGCCTCGGCGAGAACTTCGCCGCCTTCATGCACCTGGCCGACCACGACGAGACCCTGGTCAGCAGCCGCATCTGGACCGAGCCGGCCCACATCGACAAACAGCTCACCGATCTCACGGTCCACATGGAAAACGTCATCCAGAAGTACCTGCGCAGCCAGTTCCGCAGCATCGAGGACTACAACGCCCAGGCCGGCGAGGTGGCCGAGCCGTATCGCGTGCTGGTCGTGGCCAATTTTCCCTGCAATTTCACGCCGCAGGCCGCCCGCCGTCTGGTCAGCATCGTGCAGAGCGGCAGCAGTTGCGGCGTCTACGCCCTCATCAGCCTCGACACGCGCCAGCCGTTGCCGCAGGGATTTCAAGTCGAGGATCTGGAACAACTCTGCCTCAATCTGTTCTGGCGCACCGAGCACTTCGAGTGGGGCGATCCTGAATTGGACCGTTACCCGCTGGCGCTGGAGATGCCGCCCAACACGGAGCAAGTGATCGAGACGGTGCGCCGCGTCGGCGCCCTGAGTCGCGACGCCTCGAACGTGCGCGTGCCGTTCTCGTTCATCGCGCCGGCCGACGAGGACATCTGGAAGGGAGACAGTCGCCGCGGCATCACCGTGCCGCTCGGCAGGTCCGGGGCCGTGCGCCAGCTGGCGTTGCAGTTGGGGCAAGGCACGTCACAGCACGTTCTCGTCGCCGGCAAGACCGGCTCCGGCAAATCGACTCTGTGGCACGCTTTGATCGCCAATTTGGCCTTAATCTACCGTCCCGCCGAGGTAACGCTCTACCTGATCGGGACTGTAGATTAAGGCCAAATTGGCGCACGCCCGCGTCATCGCCGTCGA
>JBBQPD010000837.1:0-3344 GCA_038331535.1 Gemmatales bacterium
CGATACCAGGGTTGGCATGGCGTAGGGGAGCATGACGATCGAACGCCACAACCCGCGGAGCGGCAGCGCTTCGTTCAACACAAGCGCGATGGCCAGACCGAGCGCCAGTTTGATGCCAATCGAACCGGTCGTGAACACAAAGGTGTTCTTGACCGCTTGCCAGAACGTCGCATCCGCAAGGAGCCCGGCGTAGTTCTGCAGGCCAATCCACGGCGCGTCGTCTAAGCCAAGGAGCTTCTTGTGAAAGCTGAGCCAGAGTGCGCGGATGAACGGGACGCCGACCAAGATCACGATCAGCACCGCCGCCGGCAGCAGCAGCACATATCCAAAGACCGCCTGGTCGCGTTCCAGGGTGTGCCGCGTTCGCCATGCGGGCGCGAGGCGTTGGATACCTGCGCCCACTCGCAATGACATGGCTACGTCTACATCTTGAACTTGGCTTTGGCGGCTGCCGCGGCGTCAGCCAGGATCTTGACGCCCTCTTCAACAGACTTGCCTGATACGACGATCGCCTGCAGCATGTCGTTGGTCGCGCTGATCGTCATGTCGTCGTAGATCGGCGTCAGGCCGGTGTCGGATGTGGAAGCCAGCGTCCACGGGACGACGTTCTCAGTCACTTCCTTATTCCATTCGTCCTGGGTGAAGAAGGGCAGGGTCAGATAGTTCTTCATGATCGGGAACCAGTACGAGCCAGCCTTCTCGAGCTGCGTAGGATAGCGGTCTGCCGACAGAATCATGCGCGCGACTTGCATGGCCTCGTCGATGACCTTGCTCTTCTGGTTGATGACCAGCGCCGCGCTGCCCGCCGTCTCAACAAAGGTGCCCGGCTTGACCTGCGCGGGGAATGCCTGGATGTACGTGTTGGCCAGCAGTTCCTTGTTGTCCTTGCGCATGGCCAGCAGGATGCTGCCGGTGTTCGACACCGCGGCTACCTGGCCAGACAGCCACGCCTCGTTGTTGCCGGCTGCCTTCTGGCTGACGACGCCCGGCGGCATCAGCTTGTTCTTGAACATGTCGGTGTATGCCTTCACCCCGGCGATGTTCTGCGGCGTGCTTATCGTCGGAGTGCCTTCTTTGTCGAACAGGCGTCCGCCGAAGGCCCACATGAACTGAAGGCAGTTGCCGCCCCAGTCCGCCTCGGTCATTTGGCCGTCGAAGGCGTAGAAGTTATCGGCCGGTTTGTTGACCTTCTGGAACGCGGCCATCATCTCGTCCCAGGTCTTGAGCGGCAGCGTGACTCCGATCTCGGCGAATTTGTCCTTGCGCAAGTGCACGAACCAGGGCTCGTTGTTCATCGGCACCGCGATGCGTTTGCCGGTCGAGATCTTTGAGCTGCCTTCGGCCAGGGGCAGCCAGCCGCCACCCGACTTGCCGATCTCGTCGTACAGCGCCTGCACGTCCATCGCATAGCCGTTCTGATTCCACAGCGCCGGGGCGTAGGTGTACGTGATGTCCGGCACCACGCCGGACTCCATTGCCACGACCTCCTTCTGAGGATGCTCGTCGTTGCTGAAGAGCTGAACGGTGACGTCGAAGCCGCCCTTCTGTCCGGCGAGCTTTACCGACTCGGTCAGATAATCGTTCGATTCGGGCAAGAACTGCTGCCGACCCCAGAACACGACCTGCTTGCGCGCACCGCTGGTTGCGGCCGGCGCCGTACCGGTCCCACCACCCGAAGTCGCCGCGGTTTGCGGTCCCCCACACGCTGCTAGCAGCGTGACGGCGACTGTCCCGGCCGCTCCCGCGAGGAACATCCGTCTGGATAAACTCGCCGTGGTCGTCATCAGGGATCCCCCTTCCAGTGTGCGAACCCGCGTCGCATCGTTGAACCCTGTCCCGTCGCGATGGTGCGGTGCGGTATGTCCCAGCGTACTCCCGGACCGCGCATTGGGCCACCCAGCATGAGCAAAATTTCATGATGTGCTGCGGGAGTGCTCCAAACTGATTGTCTAACCTCCAGGGAACACATGTCTAGTCGATTGGTGCGGGTGGGGGGGTTCTCCAACATTTGCGTGGGGGTGAGCTGATGGCGTAGGGTCGGGCCATGCCCTCGTGCCCTCGCCGCTCCTTGTCCGATCTCACTCGCGATGGCCACGACGAAGCGTGGCAGGCTCGTGTACGCCTGCGCTACCTGCGGGCGGCACGCAACGACCGATACTCCGCCAGTCTGATTTCAGGTCATGAGTTCGGCCACAGTGGGGTGCTAAGAAAAAAATCGGGCTTCGGCGACGTGCTGGGGATCCTCCGCTTGAGATAGACGGGGGCTGCCGATACCGTCCAATTTGTCGTCCTCAAACCACCGAAATATGCCCGAGCACTGCACGACTTTCCAAACTCCCGTGGCGGCTTTCCGAGGCGCGGGCGGCGAATCAAACACGAATACAACATGGGCGACCAGGTTGGCCATCGGTACAGCATCGTGATGCGCCCTCTTGACCGTGCCCCCCGTCGCACCTGTAGAAACGTGTTCAAGAAACATGTCCTCCTGTCCAGTAAGCCGGTGCTCAGGATCGCGATTCCCGGGCAGGATGTAGAAGCGCGGCCGCAGCGCACGCGTAAGAGCTGGTCTCCGTAAGTGCTTGCCCAGGTGAGTACTTCGCCCGGAAGCTTGCCCTCGTGGGCACACAGCCGCTTGACCGAGATCATCCGTTTATCAATCGGTGCAGAACCCGCCCAGCCTTGCGACGACGTCATTCCAGATGATCCAGAGCTGACGCTGCGCAGCATCCTGTTTGCCCCCCAACCGCGGCTGTCGCCGTGGCACACAGCATTCTGGTCATCGCCTATCACCTGCTGAGCAAGGGCACCGTTTACGAAGATCTCGGGGGTAACTATTTTGACGACCGCGACAAGCTCGCGACCGTGTATCGCGCAATCGCGCGCATCAAACGCCTGGGTTACGAGGTCACCGTCACACCCAACGCCGCGTGAGCTTTTTTCAGGCTAGATACGCGCAACAATAGGCCATAGCGTGGAGGCAGTCGAGGCGTCCGATCGTTACGGCCGCGCCGGCGCGGGATTCGAACAGGCCAAACTGCCGAAGCGATGTCGGCAGCCCTGTTACAGCTGGCCCACTCCACCGACCGCCCGCCGGCTGGTCTATGCGAGAAATCTCGCCTCAGACTACTCGCTCGGACATCGATCTCGAAGCCGAGCCCGATCACCGGCGAAAGCGACCCGGCTGACGCAACCATCGTGTCTCTGAAATGGTCTCGTGTCGTTGGGCGCTAAGCTGTTGTTGCGGAGGCGCACCATGGGGCGTGGCCATGCAGGCAAAGTCGCAGTCATCACCGGCGCTGCCGCCGGTCTAGGGCAGGCGTTTGCCCGTCGGCTGGCTGAGGAAG
>JBBQPD010000838.1:0-3342 GCA_038331535.1 Gemmatales bacterium
CCCCTAAGCCTGTCTTCGGCGACCACCCCCCCCCACACCACCCTTGACTATCTTTACCTCCCCCCCTCTCTTCATACGTGTACTTGCCTGAGGAGCCGCGCACGAAGTAAGCGGGTCTTGCCTGAGGAGGCGCGCGAAGTAAGCGGGACTTGCCCCCGCTTACTTCGTGCGCGGCTCCTCAAACGGCATCGCAAGCAGGTAAACGGCGAACGAGGCCAGCCAGTGTTCGCCCGCGTAGTCACCGCTGGCGACGTGGCGCAGCGCGGCGTCGGCATGTCGCGTGGCTGTTGCGATCAGGAATATGCGGGCCGGATCGTCAGCCGGCAGCGCAGCGGCAATGCCGCGCATGCACCAGGCGCGGCTCAGATTCAAACCGTCCAGATGGACGAGCTGCGAATCGGTGCGATCCGTCACGGTCGCCGGCATCAACAAGTTCTTCGGCTCACCTTTCGCCAGGTCGGGCAGGAAGCGCGCGAACCATTCTTGAAATTCGCCCGGCGGCAGCACGCGGCGCATCAGGTCCGCTTCTATGAGGCTCGGCGACAGGAAGTCCGCCCCGTCCGGCTCCCACTTCGCCGGAATGCCGACATCCTTCCCGTAGTAATCCCGGCTGCGCTTTTCGATCAGTTGCTGTAACGATTTCTCGCCGGCGGCCCGCGCGTAGTCGAGGGCGAATGCCAGGCCGAACGCGGTATTCGGATGAACGCCGGCGCGGATTGGGTACGTTTGTTTCGGAAGAAAGGCGAGATAACGGGCGACAATCACGTCGGCTAGCGGCTTCAGATTGCGGGACCATTCTTTGGCGTCGGCATCATCCCAACCGTGCAGCTCTTCGGCCAGCTTCAGCAGCCAGGCCCAGCCATACATACGCTCGAAGGAGAGGTTGTTCGGGTGCGC
Organism: Gemmatales bacterium; assembly: GCA_038331535.1. Lineage (GTDB taxonomy): Bacteria > Planctomycetota > Planctomycetia > Gemmatales > Gemmataceae > JBBQPD01. Next base: position 898 of record JBBQPD010000838.1, read on the forward strand.
GAAGTAATTGACCTCGGCCTGGATATTTTTGGCCGTCAAGTGCGCGACGAGAACAGCCCGAATCTCTTTCCGTTCGGGCAGGTCGGGGAAGAGTCGCAGCAACCGGACCAGCATCCAGTGGCCGTGAACCGACGAGTGCCAGTCGAAACAGCCGTAGAACGCGGGGTGTAACGCGCGCGGCCCTTTGACGTCCGCGTCGCTGCTCAGGACGTTGCCCGGCTTGTTCGGGTACTCTTTCTGGATGCCCTTGAGTGCGAGGCGCGCGAAGGCGGAAGCCTGCTCCTGGGTCAACGTCGTGGGTTTTTTCGGCGAGGGCACGACTGGCTCCGCCTCCGCCGTCTGAGACATCCCGAACAGCAACACCCCGGCGACGAACGCGCCCGAGGGGGCGAAACCAAAACGATTGCCTGTTGACTCTCTCATGCGGCCCTCGCGGCGGATGCACTTACCGAGGTCGGACCCAACTCAGGCGCCGCTGTGCTTCTTCATGAACGCCTCGGCCCGTTTTTGCATTTCCTCGGGCGGCACGTCCTCGATATGCGTCGCGATGGTCCAGACGTGGCCGAACGGATCCTCGATGGTGCCCGACCGGTCGCCGTAGAACTGATCCTGAATCGGCCGCAGCACCTTCGCGCCAGCCGCGACGGCGAGGCCGAATTGTTTGTCCACGTCCGGGACGTAGATCAGGATGCTCACTCCTGCCCCGCCGAGCGTCTGCGGGCTGCGAAAACCCATCGCGGGCTGCTCGTCGGCCAGCATGAGCGGCGAATCGCCGATCTGAATTTCCGCGTGCCCGACGCTGCCGCCCGGTCCGTCCATGCGCATCATTTCGGTGGCGCCGAACGCCTTCTTGTAGAACTCGATCGCGCTCGCCGCACCCTTGACGATCAGATACGGCGTGACCGAGTGGTAACCGTCGGGGATCGGTTTGACAGGCATTGATTTGCTCCTGGTGCAAAACGCGCGAAACGTAAACCGGGGTGGAGTCTACTACTTCCCCATCAGCTTCTCAAGGATGTACATCTCCAGCCCTTCGTAATCGCGTTCAGCGCGGTACTGCTCGACGCGGGCCACGTCCACCGAACGGACGACCTCGACAAGACGGAGGAATAGCGTCCGACTGTTGACGAGGTGCTTCGTCTGGTCGGCGGCTTTCGTCGTGCGCATTGCCTTCACGTCGAGGCCGACGCAGCCGTCGTAGCCGGCGCGTTCCAGTACCCAGACCGTGTTGAACGCCCGCCGCAGATCGACCGAGCCGAACGTCTTGTCCTGGTCGTATTTCAGACCGTTCTGGTCGTTGAGATGGACGCTCCACAGCTTGCCGTGCCATAGCGAGAAGGCCATGTCTTCCGAGGGGTCGATGCCGGCAAGGATGGAGTGGGCCGACTCGATCAGCACGCCGGAACGGGCGGGATCGGCAGTGCGGTAGCACAGGGCGAGGAAGTGGCCGACCGTCGGCAGATAGGCCGAATCCATCGGCTCGTTCGGCTTCATTTCGCCGAGAATGCGAATCTCCTGGCTGTGCTCCAGCAGGGCGTTCACTGCGTCCAGGATGCGCTCTACGCCGCCGACCGGATCCTTCGCCTCGCGGATGTACGTGCCCTCGCGCGCCAGCCACAGGACGATATCCTTGCAGTCCAGTGACAGGGCGATGTCAATGGCCCGCTTCGAGCGCTCGATCGCGTACTTGCGCTCCGAGGCGCTGTTCGACGTAAACGCGCCGTCGATGGTCTTCGGATGCTCCCACAGGCGCGGGGCGACGAACTCGGCGAACAGCCCTTCGCCGTCGAGGATTTTCTTCAGCTTCGCGGCGGCCTTCTGGAGCGCCGCGGAGTCCTGGTCGATGTCCGGCACGGCGTCGTCGTCGTGCAGCTGCACGCCGTCGAAGCCGAGCTTCTTGTACTCCCGCAGCTTGGCGGCGAAGGAGACTTCCTTGCGGACCTCGGGGCCGAACGGGTCGCGGCCGGTGCTGATGTTCCAGGGGCCGAAGGTGAAGCGGTAGCCGCTTTTTTTGGGAGAGGCCATTCAAGAAATCTCCGTGTGGTGCCGATGATGTTCACAATACAGTCTTCGGCGATCGCCCCCGGACCGTGTCCGGCACGAGTCAAACTCGTCGCGATCGCTTTCTCTGTCCCCGGTGGTGTGTGGAGCTTCTCACGATCCATTGTGCCAGTTGCAGTCAGGCGTGGTCGGCCGCGAGTTCATTCTCGCTGTACGGCCAGCAGTCCGTCGAGTCGCTCCCCTGTCCGCACTGCGGGGCGTATACGCTCTGTTGTCGGGAACCGCTGCCGGGTGTCCGCAAGCGGCGACTATCTCTGGCGGCGCCCGCTCGCTGAGATTGTAGGTGTGGCGGCCGCCCTCGGCTTGCCGTTTCGCGCGCTTGAAAAAGGCCCGGAGCCGCTCTCGCTGGAGAGCGGCTCCGGGCCTTTATGGTTTGTCAACGCG
>JBBQPD010000839.1:0-3336 GCA_038331535.1 Gemmatales bacterium
ACCCATGCAGTGACCGCGATCGGCAGCCAGTGCCCTACCGCGCGCCAGCCCGGGCGGTTGGCGCCGCGGCCCGCCAGCGCCGCGGCCGCCGTGCGCGAGGCGGCGTACAGCGTGGCCGCTGCCACCGCCAGCAAAACAATTGTCCCGGCCCGTCCATCATCCGCCCACGGCATTGGCGACGGATGGTGAACAAAATCGCTGCAATGTCAAAGTGGAATCGGCCCGCGGCGCCCGCAGGCAACTGCCGCGCGAGCAGGCCGGCCAGAGGCTTACGCCACCGGGAGCACCGCGCGGAGTCGTTGAATGACCGCCGGCAGGACTTCGAGCGCGCGCTCGATTTCTTCCTCGGTCGTGTAGCGCGAGAGGCTGAACCGGACGGCGCCGTGCGCGTAGCGGTCGTCGATCTTCATCGCCCGCAGCACGGGCGACGGCTCAAGGCTCCCGCTGCTGCACGCGGCGCCTGCGGACGCGCAGACCCCCTGCTCGCTCAGCAGAAGCAGGATGGCCTCCGCCTCGAGCTGGTAGAACCCGACGTTCGTGGTGTTGGGGACGCGCAGATCCGTTCGGCCGTTGACGCGGGTCCTGGGAATCGTGTCCAGGATCTGGCTCTCCAGACGGTCCCGGAGCTGGCCCACGCGTTGCATCTTCGGCAGGGACTCCGCCGCCATCTCCGCTGCCTTGCCGAGTCCGACAATGCCGGGGACGTTTTCGGTGCCGCCCCGCCGGCCGCGCTCCTGCGGACCTCCGATGAGCAGCGGACGGTGGCGCAAGCCGCGTCGAAGGAACAGACCCGCGGCGCCCTTGGGCCCGTGGAATTTGTGGCCCGCGAAGCTCATGGCGTCGACGCCCAGCGTGGTCACGTCCACCGGAATCTTGCCCAGCGCCTGGGTCCCATCGCAATGAAACGGCACGCGCTTTTCCCGGCACAGCGCCGCGACCTCGGCGACCGGAAAGAGCACCCCGGTCTCATTGTTCGCCAGGAGGAGTGAGACGAGCGCTACTTCATCGCCAAGCGCCCGGCGTAACGAGTCGAGGTCAAGGGTCCCGCCTTCGTCCACCTCAACGGTCACGACCGCGGCGCCCTCCTTTTCGAGCTGCGCATAGAGCTCGCGGGTTGCCGAATGTTCAACCGTCGACGTGATGATCTTCTGTCGCGGGTGGCGCGCGGAGAGGATGCCGCGGATGGCGGTGTTGACGGATTCGGTGCCGCCGCCGGTGAACATGATCTCCGCCTCGGCGCAACCGATTAGACGGGCGACCTGTCCTCGCGCCTCTTCGACGGCCTGCCGCGCGCGCTGGCCGAAGCGGTGGACGCTCGAAGGGTTGCCGTACCACTCCGAAAGAAAGGGCAGCATCGCCTCGACCACTTCGGGGGCCGGTCGAGTGGTCGCGTTGTTGTCGAGGTAGGCGATGTCCATTCGGTGATTCTACGCTCGCGCCGCACGCATCGGTGGCCGGGGCTGGGACGTCCAGGTACGTGATCGGCAGCCCCTTTCAACCATTTTGAAACTTCAGAGCGTATCGCATGGGGTCATGCCCATTTCTATAATCCCCCGGCCCGGCGCGGGAAAAGCAGCCGTGACCGCAGGAGACAACCATGACGACCTTCAGCCGGACACCGACGCTCCTCAGCCTCGCGGCGCTCACCGACTGCATCCGCCCGCAGTTGGAAGCCGTCGACCGGCTCTTTGACCAGGAACTGTCCAGCGATTTGAAGTGCGTCAATGCGCTTGTCAAGCACGTCAGCCGATTCCGCGGCAAGATGCTTCGGCCGATGCTCGTGCTGCTCAGCGGCAAGGCCTGCGGCACGCTGGCTGAGGCCCATACCGTCCTGGCCACGGTGGTCGAAATGGTCCATATGGCGACGCTGGTGCACGATGACGTGCTCGATGAGGCCGAGCTGCGCCGCAAGGGCGCGACCATCAACCACCTGCGCGGCAACGAGGCGGCGGTGCTTCTGGGCGATTACCTCATCAGCCATAGCTATCACCTGTGCTCCAGCCTCGACAGTCAGCTCGCGTCGCGCCTGATTGGTCGGACGACCAACCAGGTCTGCGAGGGCGAGTTGCTTCAGATCGACAACCGAAACGTTCTCGACCTCGACGAAAAGACCTACCTCGAGATCATCACGCGCAAGACCGCCAGCTTGTGCGCCACCTGCTGTCTGCTCGGGGCGAAGTTCGCCGGCGCGCATGAATCGCGCGTTAGCCAGCTCGAAACGTATGGCCTGTCGCTGGGGATCGCGTTTCAGATCCAGGACGACATCCTCGACATCGTCGGTAATCCCCAAACGGTCGGCAAGACACTCGGCAGCGACGTCGAAAAGGGCAAAATGACGCTGCCGATGATTCACTTCCTTCGTACCGCACCGGTCGAGCACCGCCTGCTTTTGCGCTCGCTGATCCAGGGCAACGATCCGGACAGGGCTGAGCGCATCCGAAACCTCATTCTTCCGAGCGGTTCGATCGATTATGCGCGCAACCGGGCGCGGGAATTCATCGACCGCGCCCGGTCCGGCCTCGCGGGCCTGCCCGAGAGCGAAGCGCGCACCGTCCTGGAGACGATGGCAGAGTTCGTCGTCTCGCGTCCGATGTGAAAAGTTTGAGGGAGTCTGGTCGCCGGAGAACCTGCATCGGTTCACCCGCCGCCCTCCTGGTCGCCGGTTTCCGGCGACGTTTACCAATCCTCGCCCCGTCCGTATTATGACCCTCTCGACTGACGGGGTGTCCTTTTTCATTGGGAGTTTCAAGCATGATCGGTCGCGGTGTACTTGTCGCCGCGTTCGCGACCTACCTTGCAGTCGTCGGGTGCGTCACGTGGCCCGCGGCCCCTGTCGGCCGACCTGGCGCTGATACTCCGGGAGAGGCGCTAACGGGCGCTTCCGCTGCGACTCAGCCCGTGGATCGAGAAAATCTCACCGCCCGCAGCTATGACGGGGAACTCACCCCGCCTGCGACCGTCCGCCCAAAGCCTTCCGGCCTGCCTTATCGCGGCGTGGCGATGCAGATTCAGCGCATCGATCTGATCAGCGAGTACGAAAAGAGTCTCGATGAAATCGCCGCTCTCGGCGCCGATACCGTTTCGATCGTGGTGGACGCCCGGCAGGAAAACGGGAGCAGCAGCCGAATCTTCATCGACGTTCGCATGACCCCGACGCCGGAGCAGCTTCTCCGCCTCATCGGGCACGCCAAGGCGAAAGGGTTGCGCGTCGTGCTGATGCCGATCGTGCTGCTCGACGCCCCCCGCGGCACCGAATGGCGCGGCCGAATCAATCCGGATAGCTGGGACGAATGGTGGAGCAGCTACCGCGACATCCTCACCCACTTTGCCTGGATC
>JBBQPD010000840.1:0-3334 GCA_038331535.1 Gemmatales bacterium
GGGGGAAGCGCCGCAACCCCCGGCTGGCGCCGGGGGCTAGTAAATATTGAAATCGCGGCTAAACGACGGAGACTTTGGTAATGACGCGCCTGCTCGCATTTGTCGCATTGGTTGGGACTGGCGTGTTCGCGCGCGCGCAGGACGCCCTGCCGCCGAACCTGCGCGACGTCGGCCTCGATCAGCGCCTCGACGAACAGGTACCGCTGGACCTTGAGTTCCGCGACGAGTCAAACAAACCCGTGCAACTCGGCGATTACTTCGACGGGAAGCCGGTTATTCTGGTGCTCGCCTACTACCGTTGCCCGATGTTGTGTACGCAAGTTCTGAACGCGCTGGTGGACAGCCTTCGCGGAATCTCCTTCGACGCCGGAGATCAGTTCCAGGTGGTCGTCGTGAGCTTCGACGCGCGCGAACGCTTCGCGCTCGCCGCCGCCAAGAAGGGAAGCTACGTCGGCAGCTATGGCCGGCCCGGCACCGCGAACGGCTGGCATTTCCTCACCGGCCAACAGTCTGCCATCGATGAGCTGACGCAGGCGGTCGGCTTCCGTTACGCCTTCGACAAGGAACACGATCAGTTCGCGCATGCCAGCGGCATCGTGGTGCTGACTCCCAAGGGGAAGATCGCACGCTATTTCTTCGGCATCGACTATCCGCCGCGCGACCTACGGCTCACGCTGGTGGAAGCGTCCAACGGCAAGATCGGCTCGCCGGTCGATAAGCTGCTGTTGCTCTGTTATCACTACGATCCCTCGGCCGGGAAATATACGGCCCAGATCATGAGCATTCTCCGCCTGGGAGGCGTTCTCACCCTGGCGGCCCTGGGGTTTTTCTTCGCGCGGGCCTGGTATCGCGGCCGGCAGAAGCAGCCGCTCACCAAGCAGGCAATCCCGGAGGCGTAAACCATGTTCGCGGATATGTCCTTCATGCCGGAGCAGGCTTCGACGATGGCGAGCGAGGTGGACGCCTTGTTCCTGTTCTTGCTTGCGGTCACCGGCTTCGCCGCGCTGGTCGTCACGGGGTTCGTCCTCACCTTCTCCGTCCGTTACCGGCGGCGTGGCGACGGTCGGGTGCCGCCGCGCATCCTCGGCTCGGCCCGCCTGGAGACGGTCTGGTCGGTCATTCCATTCCTCATTTTCCTGGTCATGTTCGTCTGGGGGGCGCGCGTCTACTTCGCCATGGCCCGGCCGCCGGACGACGCGATCGAGATCTACGTCGTTGGCAAGCAGTGGATGTGGAAGATGCAGCACCCCGGCGGCCAGCGCGAGATCAACGAACTGCACGTGCCGGTCAACACGGCTGTCAAACTGACGCTGACCTCGGAGGACGTGATCCACGACTTTTTCGTCCCGGCCTTCCGTACCAAGGTGGACGTGCTGCCCGGACGCTACGTCCACAGCTGGTTCCGGGCGACGAAACCGGGCCGCTATCACCTGTTCTGCTCACAATTCTGCGGCACCAACCACTCCGGCATGGTCGGCGAAATCGTCGTTCAGTCGCAAGAAGATTACTCGGAATGGCTCAACAGTCACGCCGAGGGTTCGCTCGCCCTCAAAGGCCGCAAGCTGTTCCTGAAATTGCAATGCGTCACCTGTCACAGCGCCGATTCCCGCGCTCAGGCTCCGGTGCTGGAAGACCTTTACGGCACGACGGTCCACTTGAAGGGAGGCAAGAAGGTACTCGCCGATCGCGCCTATATCCGCGAGTCGATCTTGAAACCGCAGGCCAAGATCGTCGACGGCTATGAACCGATCATGCCGACGTTCCAGGGTCAGGTGAACGAGGAGGAAATGATCCAGCTCATCGAATTCATCAAGGCTCTCCGCCCCGGCCAGACGCCGGTGAGAACTGAGGAGGCCGAGGCGCCGGAAAAATAACGTTTAGCCGCGAGCGCTTCGATAAGCGCTCGCGGGACGCTCGCGGCTAAACATCCCAGGAGTCGCCATGAGTACGATTGCCGAACCCTACCGACCGCAGGCGGTGGTCGTGCCGCCGCCGGAGCCGAAGGCCAACTACCTGAACGTGGCCTACGGCGTCAAATCGTGGCTGCTGACCACCGACCACAAGCGGATCGGCCTCCTTTATCTCGTGTCGGTCACGTTGATGTTTCTGGTCGGTGGGGCAGCCGCCACGCTGATCCGCATCAGCTTGCTATCGCCGCGCGGCGAGATGGTTGCGGCGGACACGTACAACAAGCTCTTCAGCGCGCACGGCATCATCATGGTCTTCTTCTTCCTCGTGCCGGTGGTGCCGGCGGTGCTGGGCAATTTCTTCCTGCCGATGATGATCGGCGCCCGCGACCTCGCGTTTCCGCGCCTCAACCTGGCGAGTTGGTACGTCTACATGGCCGGCGCCGTCCTCATCCTCTGGGTCATCTTCAGCGGCGGCGTCGATACCGGCTGGACGTTCTACACGCCTTACAGCAGCAGGTCGTCGCACTCGAATGTCATCGCGGCCGCCGGCGCCGTCCTCATCGCCGGCTTCTCGTCGATCTTCACCGGAATCAACGTCATCGTGACGACTCATCGCTTGCGGGCGCCGGGCCTGACCTGGTTCCGCCTGCCGCTCTTCGTCTGGTCGCTGTACGCCACCAGTATCATCTTTTTGCTGGGGACGCCCGTCCTGGCGATGGTCCTGATCCTCGTCGCGGTCGAGCGCGTCTGGGGCGTCGGCATCTTCGACCCAGCCCTGGGCGGCGATCCCCTCCTGTTCCAGCACCTGTTCTGGTTCTACTCGCACCCGGCGGTCTACGTCATGATCATTCCGGGCATGGGCATCGTCAGCGAAATTATCCCCTGCTTCTCACGAAAAAACATCTTCGGCTACCGTGCCATCGCCTTATCGAGCGTCGCCATCGCCGTGCTGGGGTTCCTGGTCTGGGCGCACCACATGTTCGTGTCCGGCCAGTCGGTGTACGTCTCCCTGGTCTTCTCGCTGCTCAGTTACCTCGTGGCGGTCCCGTCGGCGATCAAGGTGTTCAACTGGACGGCCACTCTCTACAAGGGGTCCATCTCGTTCCAGACGCCCATGCTCTTCTCGCTGGGCTTCATCGCTCTGTTCACCCTCGGTGGCCTGACCGGCCTGATGCTGGCGGCCCTGGGCCTGAACGTCCACGTTCACGACACCTATTTCATCATTGCCCATTTCCACTTCATCATGGTGGGCGGCATGGTGATGGCGTAAATGGGCGGCTTGCACTTCTGGTGGCCGAAGATGACCGGCCGCATGTATTCGGAAGGGTGGAGCCGGCTGGCCGCGGCCGTCATTTTCGTCGGCTTCATCCTGACGTTCCTGCCGCAATTCCTGCTCGGCTATCAGGGGATGCCGCGCCGCTACC
>JBBQPD010000841.1:0-3333 GCA_038331535.1 Gemmatales bacterium
CTCGGCCAGATGCAGAAGCCGAAGGTCGATCACGTCAGCGGCCTGTCGCCGGCCATCAGCATCGAGCAGAAGACGACGAGCAAAAGCCCGCGCTCGACCGTCGGCACCGTCACGGAGGTCTACGACTACCTGCGCATCCTCTACGCCCGCCTCGGCCAGCCGTATTGCCCGGCGTGCCAGATCCCCATCGGTACGCAGACGTCGGACGAGATCATTGACAAGGTACTGTCACTGTCCGAGGGGACGAAGCTGTACATCATGGCGCCGCTGGAGCGGAAAGGGCAGGAGAAGTACGAGACGCTGTTCGATGAGGCGCGCCGTTCCGGCTTCGTGCGTCTGCGCGTGGACGGCAAGTCGTACAACGTCGAGGATGCGCCGACCATCGACCACCGCCGCAAGCACGCCATCGAGGTCGTCGTCGATCGCGTGATCGTGCGGCCGAACCAGCGGACGCGTATCGCCGACGCCGTCGAGGCGAGCCTGGACCTCGGCCGCGGCGTCATGCACGTCGCCCACGTCCACGACACGAAGCCGGAGCCGGACTGGCGCGTGGACCGCTACAGCCAGCATTACGCCTGCGACCAGTGCGGCCGCAGCTTCGAGCCGCTCAATCCGCACCATTTCTCGTTCAACAGCCCCCTCGGCTGGTGTCCAACTTGCGAAGGGCTGGGAGTTCAGCGCGGTGCCAGCCCGGCGTTGCTGATCCGCGACCCCGCGCTGTCGCTGCGTGCAGGGGCAATCGCGGCATGGCCCGACTTGAGCGCCGAGGGGTCGTTCGCGTCGTTCGCCGAGGCGATCGCCCGCCACGGCGGCTTCTCGCTCGACACGCCGTACAAAGACCTCGAACCGGCACAGCAGCGAGCGATCCTGCATGGGACGGGGGATGGGTGGCTGGCGCTCGATCCCGCGAGACCGCAAGCGGCGCGGTTCCAGTACAAGGGTCTTTTCCCGGCCATCGACGAGGCGTCGCGCGTCAGCTTCGTCTATCGCCAGCGCCTCGACAGCGTCGTCAGCGAGGTGCCCTGTGCCGCGTGCAGCGGCTCGCGCCTGCGGCCCGATGCCGCCGCTTGCCGCTTCGCGTTCGGCGCCGACGTTTCCGCTCTGACACTCGGCCAGTTAGGCGATCTCGAGCTGAGCGAGACGCTGAAACTGTTCGTGGAGCACAAGCCGACGAAGGAGCATCAGAAGGTCGCTGGCGATTTGTTGCGCGAAGTGCGCAATCGGCTGAAGTTTCTCGTGGACGTCGGCCTCGACTACCTGACGCTCAACCGTGGGGCGCCGACGCTGAGCGGCGGCGAGTCGCAGCGCATCCGCCTCGCCAGCCAGATCGGCAGCGGCCTGACGGGCGTGCTCTACGTCCTCGACGAGCCAACCATCGGCCTGCACCCGCGCGACAACCTCCGGCTGCTCGGAGCGCTGCAACGGCTGCGCGACCTCGGTAACACCCTCATTGTCGTCGAACACGATCGCGAGGTCATCGCCGCGGCCGACTATCTGCTCGACTTCGGTCCCGGCGCCGGCGACCGCGGCGGCGACATCACCGCGCGCGGCGCGCCCAAGCAGGTGCTCAAGGCGAAGGCGTCGCTCACCGGTCAGTATCTCTCCGGCAAGAAGTCCATCCCAGTGCCGACGAACCGCCGGCTACGCTGCGGCACCAAAAACGCGCCGCCGTTTCATCTCGTCCGCAACGAACCGGCACAATTGCTCACGGTACGCGGTGCGCGGCAGCACAACCTGCGCAACCTCGACGTGGCGTTCCCGCTCGGCGCCTTCATCGCGGTGACGGGCGTGAGCGGTTCGGGTAAGAGTTCGCTCATCAACGAGGTGCTGTACAACACGCTGGCCAGGCGACTACACCGCGCCCGCACGCCGGCCGCCGCCTTCGATGACCTTCTCGGCATCGAACAGATCGACAAGGTTATCAACGTCGATCAGGCGCCGATCGGCAATTCGCCGCTGTCGAATCCGGCGACTTACACCGGCCTCTTCGACCTCGTGCGCCAACTGTTCGCCCAACTGCCGGAGGCGAAGGTGCGCGGCTACCAGCCGCGCCGCTTCAGCTTCACGAAACCGGGCGGCCGTTGCGAGGCATGCGAGGGCAACGGCCAGAAGGTCATCGAGATGCACTTCCTCCCCGACGTGTGGGTGGAATGCGACGTCTGCCATGGCCACCGCTACAACCCGGAGACGCTGGCGGTCCACTACAAGGGCCGCTCCATCGCCGACGTATTGAGGATGACCGTGTACGAGGCGCTGGAGGTATTCAGCAATATCCCCAAGATTCGCCGCGTCCTGCAAACGTTGGCCGATGTCGGCCTGGATTATCTCTCCCTCGGCCAGGCGGCGCCGACGCTATCCGGCGGCGAGGCCCAGCGCGTCAAGCTGGCGGCGGAGCTGGCGCGGCCGAGCACGGGACGGACGCTCTACATCCTCGATGAGCCGACGACCGGCCTGCACTTCGACGACGTTCACAAGCTGCTGGAAGTGCTGAACCGGCTGGTCGATCTCGGCAACACGGTGATCGTGGTCGAGCACAACCTCGACGTCATCAAGACGGCGGACTGGATCATCGACCTCGGCCCGGAAGCGGGGCCAGGCGGCGGGCGCATCGTCGTCGAGGGAACGCCCGAGGAAATGATTGCCGCTTGCGGCTTAGCGAGGAGTACCGCTAAGCCGCAAGCGGCGAGTCACACCGCCATCGCTCTCGCTCCTGTCCTCGCTGCTGGCCCACATGCCGAGCGGCCGCGTTTCGACCCGCTCGCCGCCGAGAAACCGCAGGCCGACGACGTGCCGCTCGAAGCCGTCGGTCGCGACGCCGCCCTGCCCTGGCAGACCGACGGGCGTCGCTGGCACACCGTCGAGCGCATCACCACCGACGGCAAAGCCTGCCGCTGGGAAGGCGCGATCCTCGATTGGATCGACGAGCTCGTCCACGAAGTCGGCGCCTTCGGCGACACCGACTGGAGCGAACGCACCGTCGTCGAAATCCCCGGCGTCAAGAAGGCCGACGGCTGGTTCCTGCACGCGATGACGAGCATGGAATGGCTGGTGCGTCTCGTGTTCCGCGTGGCCAAGAACGCCTTCAGCAGCAGCGACCTGGACCGCCGTCTCGGTATCAAGCCGTTGAACGAGACGCCGGGTCTCGAGGTCTACAGCTCCGAGCCGCGCGTCTGGGCGACCAATCCCAAGAAGAGCCTGTGGCAGTCCGTGACCGTGCTGGTTTATCGGCTCGAAGAGATCGACACGCCGGCATTCCGCACGTTTCTGAAGGAGGCCGCGGCGTCGTACCACGCCAACGTCAAACGGCTGAACACGAAGCCGGAAGACGTGATG
>JBBQPD010000842.1:0-3328 GCA_038331535.1 Gemmatales bacterium
TTTCTCTCGGTAGAGGGCACGTTCCGCGTCGCGGTATCCTGGGGCGGCCCGGAACATGAACAGGCGGCCGCCTGGACGCAACGAGCATTCGACTTGCTGGTAGAAGCGCTTCAGGAATGGGGCGTCGGCGGCAAGACGAGCAGTGGCTATGGCCAACTCGTTGAGGCCGATCCGGGCCGACGAAAGAAGGCTTTTTCGGCCGCCGCCCTGGGATTACCGGAGCTCGGCACGGTGGTGAAGGCGACCCTCCTCAAGAAGCCGAAGCCGAACCAATCGTGGCGGGCCAAGATCGATCTTCCCAACAAGAAGACTCTCTCCGGTCCAGTGGAACCGATCGAGCGCACGCCGAAGGACGTGGCGGAGGACAAAATCGTTCCACTGGTAGTCGCTCATGTGGACGAGAAATCGATTAAATTCACCTGGCCGAAGTAGTGGCCGCCCGCGCCATCCCGGAGATCAGCCCATGCTGCTCCTGAACTTCTCGCACCCCTTCACCGACGTCCAGCTCGCCCGATTGGCGGAGCTGGCGGGTCAGGCCGTGGAACGTGTCCTCAATGTCAAGAGCCAGCTTGACCCTACCCGGCCGTTCGCGGAGCAGGCGCGCGCCCTCGTCGATCAGGCTGGACTGGCGCCCGAGGAATGGCAGACGACGCCGTTGCTTGTCAACCCGCCGAGCCTGAGCATTATCGCCTGCCTGGTGCTGGCCGAGTTGCACGGACGCATGGGTTATTTCCCCACCGTCGTGCGGCTTCGCCCGGTCGCAACGACGCCTCCAACCTTTGAGGTGGCCGAGTTGCTCAACCTGCACCTGCTGCGCGAACAGGCGCGCGGCCTGCGGTGATTCCACGCTGCAACTGGCGTTTGCAAACCCTTGTCCTCCGCGTACCATGCCAGGGAGCCGGTCCAAATCTCGCGATACCGACAACTCATCTGCTGGCGAGGATCTGGTCATGTCTCCCGCGCCCGATCCCTCGCCGCCGGCCGAACCGCACTCGCTCTACCAGCGGCTCCTTGAGCGCGATCCGACGGCGACCAGCGACTTCGCGGCCCACTTCCTCGGTCCCCTGATCGAGTGGCTGAGCGAACACAACCGGGCCATTCACCCGGACCTCGTCAACGAGGCGGCCGAGGAGGCTATCCTGGCCGTGATCCGCCACCCGGCTTCTTATCACCCCGCGCAGAGCAGTCTGGAGGCTTACCTGAGAATGTCGGCGCAGGCCGACCTGCGCAATCTCCTGAGTCGGGAGACGAGGCACCGTAAAAGGAACCAGCGCCTGGAAGTTGTCGAACTTTCGGACGCCGCCGGGAAATATCTGGGGAGGGAGGACAATCCCGCGCTCGGTCTGCTGATCGAAGAGGAGCTGGCGAGTCTCGCCGAGGGGGTTCCCGATGCGGTCCGCGCGGGGCTGACCGAGGTCGAGTCGCGCGTGCTGGAGCTGATGCTGCGCCGCGAGCGGCGCACGGCGATTTACGCCGACGCCTGCGGCATCGCGGACCGGCCGCTCAAAGAACAACGGCGGCTCGTCAAGCAAATCAAGGATCGCTTACAAAAGCGCCTGGAGCGCGGGGGAGGACCATGACCACACCACTGGAAAGGCTGGCGGGGCGCGTCCAGTCGGACCCGTTTTTCCTGGCCGCTCCCCTGTCGCTTTACGCCGAGAGCCAGCGCCTGGACGACGACGCCCTTGCCGTGCGGCTCGGCTGCGGCCGCGAGACGTTGACGCAACTTCGTCTGTGCCGGAATCCCGAACCTATGCCGCCGAATTTTTGGAATGACGTCGAGCGCATCGCCGACCGGTTTCATCTCGATGCCGACCGGTTGGCCGAGATCGTTCGGTTTGGCCAGGCGCTCCTCCATGCCCGGACCTCGGAGGGCGAGCGCGTCAATCCGGCGCCCGGTTACCTGATGGCCGCCCGCGAGGAGGGCGACGACGAACCTCCTTCGGGGGAGGAAACATGAACGTCCCGCTGTGGGTGACGGAGCTGGCCGACGTGTTCTGGGAGGCGGCGGGACTGCGCGAGCCTTTCCCCCGCGCGCTGCGCCGGCCCATCGCCCGCGCGTTGCCCATGGTCGTCCTTTCACTGCCGCGTCTTCGGCTCCGGGACGCACTCGATTGGTTGCGCCGGCACGAAATCGGCTGCCCCTGCACCGCACCCGACCGCGGTCTGCATGCCTGTCTCATGGCCTGGAAGGGCTGGGGCTACGTGTTTCTGGACGGCACCGATCCCGAAGACGAACAACGATTGTCGCTGGCCCATGAGCTGGCCCACTTCCTGCGTCATTACTGGCAGCCGCGCGCTCGCGCGCGCCGCAAGCTCGGCGAACAGGTCCTCGACGTCTTCGACGGTCGGCGGCCACCGAGCGCCGCCGAGCGCGTCCATGCCCTGCTCGCCGGCGTGCCGATCGGCTTTCACCTGCACTTGCTGGATCGCGATCCAGAGGTGCGGCTTCCGGCAGGGGCCGTGCTTACCGCCGAGCATGAGGCGGATCGGCTGGCGTATGAGCTTCTCGCCCCGGCGGACGAGGTTCTGAGGCGCGCCGGACCTTACCAAACCGCGGCCCTTGCGGAATTGCTCCGACTTGAGTTCGGACTGCCGCACGCCCACGCCGCGCGCTACGGCGACATCCTGTTCCCGACCGCGCCGGCCGACCCGCTGCTGGAGCGATTCCTGCGCAGTCGAGCTTCGTTGGACGTGTAGGACGATCCTATTCGCGCCGCTGACCTGCTCCGCACGCTTTAGAAAAGTGCAGCCGAGTTCTTGCTGACAGCTAACAGCTAATAGCTATCAGCTCTCAGCCAGACTGGTGACAATTCCTGTCGAACTTTGTCCGCCGCGTCGGGAAGAAGAGGGGAGGAGCAGAGCGATGGCCCAGCCGCGGTCCGAGCGAATCCCGATGACGGACGTCAACCCCGCTCTCGCGCCGGCGTCGTCGGTCCAGGCGACGATCAGCGCCGCCGACTACCGAGAGAGCTACGGCGAAGAGCTGCAACACGTTCTCGACCTCGACACCTGGTTGCCCGGCGACCTCCGCAACGAGTACAGCCGCATCGAGCGCGAGGTACACGAGTCGGTCCAGCAGGAGGGTGTGTGGCAGCGCCGTATCCGCGCCCGCATCTTCCCGCTGCTCAACGATCCAGCGACCGCGCCGCGCGGCGGTGGTGTATTCTCGGCGCGGCTCGATCTACTGCCCCGTATCCACGCCGGGCTGCTGTTCAACGGTAGTGTCGAGGCGTGCGACGGCACGGTGCAGGTCCACGACACGTTGCCGCTGACCATCTACCAGATCGGCGTCAGCCTGGTGTCCTACCGCGGCGATGAGGGCACC
>JBBQPD010000843.1:0-3326 GCA_038331535.1 Gemmatales bacterium
CCACGCACCAAACCACAGGTATCACCTCACCACCGCCAGCAAAGCCCGGCGCTCCCCGTCCAGATCAGCTTATCCCCAAAGTCTTGTAAAATAACGACTTAAGTCTCATTGCGCGGCAGACGGCCTGTCACCCCCAAAGGACGTTCCTGGGGCGGCCTAGCCATGATGTTACGCCGCAGCGCTAATACCCAGAGCCGCAGCAGCAAGTAGAAACGAGTTAACAATCGCCACTCCTATACCAACCAGCCGTTCCTGCCCGGAGGCCCCCGGGTTTTCGCTAATGAGGTAAACGAGTGTACCGACGAGCAGTGCGATGACAAGCAGAGTTGCGTTCTCTCCACCCCATGCCGGGAACGTGCTACCCAGGACGCGCCAGATGACGTTTACGGCGGCTGACGCGCCGGCGAATGTTGTCAGGGACTGCGGAGCGATGAAGACGCCGACTCGATTAGGCTCCGCGCCCGGGCGATTCTCTGGAGCGGCGGCGTTCACAAGGCTCGACACCAGTGGCTCTGCCATGTTCTTACCCCTTATCTCAAGCCGCCGAACTACTGGGTAAATGAACCGGCGCCGTTGTCATTATGGCTTGCGCCGGTTGCTTTATTTCCGCGCGCCATTGTCGTTATGGCTCGCGCCGATTGCTTTATTTTCGCGTGCCGGTCTCACTATGGCCGGGGACCACTCCGGTCGCCGCTGCCCCAACGCCTTCTTCGCCTGCAGGTTGCCTCTACCTCATCAGGTAGCGCTGGGTGCCAGGCCTAAGCAGGGGGTGAACCCGCCGACCGGGTAGCCACGGCCCAAAACTCGTACAGGTTTTGAGGTACGACAATCAACCGCTCTCCCCGCCGCCGCAGCGTTTGAATCGCCGCGCGCGCCACGCCTGACTGCGGATCGTGCGACCGCGTCATACGCGTGAGTAGGTTCGTGTCGAGGAGTATCATTCGCCTTGCATCCGCGCGTAAATCGCTTCACGTGAGTCGTCCGCATTTTGAGCATCAACCATGAAGGGAGCCATCTCGGCAAAGATATTCTCGGGCTCGCCAGGCGCTGCATCTGACCGTGCTGGTGCCGGTTCGTCCTCGAACACGATCGCCTCGCGGACTTCGCCGCCGATTCGCACAAGGCGCTCTGCGATCTCCTGCTTTGACCCCCGGAGAACGTGTGTTTTCATCGGTCACCTCTGTTCGATTTGCTGGCGCTATTTTATTTCTCGCGGTGTGCAACGGGAATGCAGACGCCGGTCAGCACCCACGCATCCTCATGCCCATGCCTTGCGTGAATATGGCACCCCGTGCAAACCTGTGATTGGGTCTTACCCCCGGCTTGCGCCGGGGGCTAGTCAAAGAATCCCACGCGATCATAACAGATTTTTCTGCTTCCGAATCAACCACTCCGTCGTCAGCAACAGTAGCGCGATCAGGAAGCACGTGAACCCATTCCACAGCAACAGCGGCTTGCCGACGGGACTGCGCGGCCCCGGCTCGCCCTTGGGCAGTTCGTCCGGCAGCTTGTCGGCGTCGGCGAGCGTGTAGAAGGCGCCGCCGGTGTCTTCCGCCACCTGCTTCATTTCCGCGGCGTTCATGCGTAGGCCGTACATCTCGCCGGGAGGGCCGACCACGCGGCACTCGGCGCGCGGGACGTAGTTTTCCGAGTCGAGCTTCGCCTTCCACGACGCCGGAATGTCCAGCCAGAACTTGTAGTCGCCCTCCGGCGTCTGCGTCAGCACGTCCTCGAACGTCGCCCGACTACCTGGCAGCAGCGACAGCGACAGTTCGCGCTTCTCGGTGCCGCCCACCTCGCGGTTGCGGCGTTCCATCATCACTTTCACCGTCGCGTCCTCGCGCAGCGTGCCGTCCGGTTTGCGCAGGTCGTCGGGCGGCGGGGCGTCGTCGGGGAAGCGCACGGTCACGCGGATCGGCTCGCCGCGGCGATACGGCGCCTGGCGGTCGAGATCGAGCCGAACACGGCCCAGCCGGCTGCGCGCCATGTAGCGAACCGCCTGAATCCAGAACTGGTTATACCGTAGCTGGTCCTCGCGCCAGCCCCAGCGCCACGATTCGCTGAAGCCGAGGAACATGGTGCGCCCGGCGCCGACGAACAGCTGCACCACCAGCGGATGGCTGCCCTTGGTGGGCTTGTCCACTTGCTTTAATCCCGGATGTACTGCCAGCACCTCGGCCGCCCGTTTCGGTCGGTAGCCTTCCGAGTACCAGTACAGCTCGCGCAGCTTCTTCCAGATGTCCTCGCTCTCCTTCTCGTCGGGGCTGAAGCGGAACAGCGGATGGCCGCGGCCGTTCGGCGTCAGCTCCGGCCGGAAGCCCTTCGTCAGGTTGCGATCCGTCTCGTCCGGGTTGCGATCGGCGATGACCTCGATGGGCAACACGTCCTGGAGCGGCGAGTCTTTGTAGGCGAACGGCATGTAGCGTTCGCCCGCGATCAGCAGCAGACCGCCGCCGCGCTTCGAGACGAAGTTCTTCAGGTTCGTCAAGAACTCCTGCATCTTCGCCGCGCCCTGGTCCGGCTTGGGATTCACGTCGCCGAGGATGACGACGTGATAGCCTTCCAGCTCCTTTTCCGTCGGGAAATCGGAGAGCACGCGCATCTCGCCGTCGCTGTCCTGGCCTTCCATCGTCTGGTAGCCGCGGTCCGCTTCCATGAGACGGACGCGCAGCTTGATCGTCTTGTTGCCCACGACACGATTGCTCTCGCGCTCGAGCAGCGTCTTGAGGAAGTGATACTCGTAGCGCCGATAGCCCTCGACGTAGAGCACCTTGATGGTCGCCGTCTTGCGCACCGAGACGACGTGTTCGAGACGGTTGTTGTCCTTCTCGACCTCGCCCTCCTGCGCCGGAACCTCGATCTCGTAAGTCTTGTCGCCCGACTCCTTGGGCTGGTGGACGAAGCGCACCTTGACCGGAGTGCCGCTGCCATCGATGCGCACTTCCTTCTCGTCCAGCTTTTTGCCGCCCTTCTCGCGCAGGGTGACCGGCAGCGTGATGTTCTTGTAACCCCTGGCGACGACGGTCAGCTCGAAGACCAGGTGATCGTTGACGAAAACGGTGTCTTCGGCCTTGAGACCCTGCAAGGACACGTCGCGGATTTCGTGCGCATCGCCGACGCCGACGAAGTAGAGAGGGACGCCGGCGTCGGTGGCGACCTGCGAGGCCTGGGCCAGCGTCTCTTCGCCCTCGGTGGTGACGCCGTCGGTGAGCATGACGACGGCCGCCAGCCCGTTGCCGCGGAAGTCCTTGACCACCTGGCGCACCGCGGCGCCGAGGTGGCTGGCGTCGTTGCCCGGCGCGGCGTTCAAGGCGTAGACCGACTTC
>JBBQPD010000844.1:0-3323 GCA_038331535.1 Gemmatales bacterium
TCAGGAATATCAACGCTTGCGTGGGGAGCATTAGCCGATGGAAGCCCGCCGTCCGGGACATCGACGATGCCGTCGCGCGGGTTCAGGGGATCGGAGCGACCCGTGCCTTGAGGCTGCTGGTCCAACGGCTTACCTCCTGTCGGGCCCAGCGGTCGCAGCGGGAGAGCTCCTCCAGCGACGGCGTGGGACTGAAGTCATGATGATCCAGCGCTGCCCGGCAGGCGCGAGGGATGTCGAGGAAGTCGAGCTCGCCGGCGAGGAAGCGGGCGACGGCGGCCTCGTTGGCGGCGTTGAGGACGGCGCCGCAGGTGCCCCCGCGCCGCGCCACCTCGTACCCCAATTGTACGGAAGGGAACGTCTCATGGTCGGGCGGCTCGAAATGCCAGGCGCTTAGCTCGCGCCAGTTGAGCCTGCGCGCCGGCCCGCGTACCCGTTCCGGATAGGTCAGGGCATACTGGATCGGCAGCCGCATGTCCGGCGGCGATAGCTGGGCCAGGATCGAGCCGTCCTTGAACTCGACGAAGGAGTGGATGATCGACTCCGGATGGACGATGACCTCGATCTGCTCCGGTTCAAGGCCGAAAAGCCAGCGGGCCTCAATGACTTCGAGCGCCTTATTCATCAGCGTCGCCGAATCGACACTGATCTTCCTGCCCATGCGCCAGGTCGGATGACGCAGCGCTTCCTCCACCGTGACGCGGGAGAGCTGCGCGCGCGTCCGCCCACGGAACGGCCCGCCGCTCGCCGTGAGGACGACGCGCTCGACCGAATCGGGTGGGCTGCCCTGGATCGCCTGAAAAATGGCGCTATGTTCGCTATCGACGGGCAGGATTTTGGCGCCGCGCCGCCGCGCCAAATCGGTGACGAGCTGTCCCGCCATCACCAGCGTCTCCTTGTTGGCGACGGCGACGGTCTTGCCCGCCTCCAACGCCGCCCAGGTTCCTTCCAGTCCAACGGCGCCGACGACGGCGGTAAGCACAATATCTACACCCGGATCGCTCACCATCTCGTGGACGCCCTGTGCCCCTACCAGGAGACGACAACCCGGCGGTAAGTGGGACTGATCGAGGCGATTTGCCGCGCCTTGATCGGTGACGGTGACGAAACGCGGCCGATGGCGTTGGGCCTGTTCGCAGAGCAATTCGAGGCTGGAATGGGCGCTGAGACCGACGGCGCTCAGCCGGTCGGAGAGGTGGCCAATCACATCCAGGGCGTTGGTGCCGATAGACCCGGTCGAACCGAGGACGACGACTCGACGGCCAGCGGCGGGAGAGACGACCTTGTCCACGAGGCACCACCAGGGGAGGAGGCGACAGGGCTGATACCACACGGCGCATAGGCGTTCCGCGAATCCTTCCGATGGATTGTAGCCGGGCGGCGAGAGGAATCACAAGCGGACTTGTCGTCCGCAGACCGATCGATGTTTTTTACCTTCAGGTAGTTAGTCGCATGGCACCATTCCATCCGCTCGTGCCCCGGTGGCGCCGGGAAACGAGAAATTGCTGATAGCTGATAGCTGTCAGCTATCAGCTATCGACCTGCAAATGGTCGTCAGCCGTCGGATGCAGATAACCACGCGGTTCCGCGAACCGCGGCTAAACAGTTCACGGTTTAAGGTGCTTGTCCGCGAAGTCGAGGAACACCTTCCAATCGTCCTTCGTCATCGAATGTTTCCCTGGACGGACGTAATAACCGAGCCGACTGTCGATGAGCTTGTTCGGCTCCGGCATATGCTCCGCCGACAGACCCTCGACGCCGAGAAACTTGTACACGGGAGAAGCGGCCTTGAGCACGTCGAACTGGCCGGAGGGATTCGCCCATTCGTCCTCGACGGCATTGGTGAACAACACCGGCCGCGGCGCGACGATTGCCACCAGACAGTTCTGATCGAACGGCAGTTTATCCGTCTGGTCGTTGAACTCCTTGAACGCGCCGGCGAACCAGTGCGGGAAGCTGGTGTTGATGCGCTTGACCGATTCGGCCTTGGGGTTCTTGCTACGGCTCGGACCGGTGCCGCCGCAACCGGCCTGATGCGGGATGGCCAGGGCAATGCGCTCGTCGAACGCCGCCGCCAGCAGAGCGGTCTTGCCCAACCGCGAATGACCGACGACGGCAATTCGCTTGGCGTCCAACTCCGGATTCGTGGCGAGGTAATCGACGACCCGATGAATGCCCCACGTCCAGGCCGCGATCGTGCCCCAATCGTGCGGCCCCTCTTTCTTCTGAATGAACGGCTGGATACCTTCGCGTGCTTCCTTGCGGTCGGGATCGACGTCGCCGGCGTAGAACGTCGCAACCGCGTAGCCACGGTCGATCGACTGCTCCAGCGCCCACACATCGATCTGCTTGCCCCGACCGGCCTCGGTCGCCTTGTTGTCCTTCACGCCCGGCCCCGGATACATCCAGACCGTCGGCAATCTGATTCCCGCGTCCTCGACCAGGGCATGATTGCCGCAGAAACTCATGCCGACGAACACCGGCGCCGGACCCTTCCGCTCGTTCGGCACCACGAGGAGCAGATGAATCTTCGGCGTCTCCGGGGGGCCGAAGGAGATGGCGATCTCGCGCAGCGTCGCTTTGCCGCCGAACGCCTTTTTGTCTTCGTGTTCGACCTTCGCCGTGATCTTCGCCGGCGGCGGCAGATAGCCGTACATGTAGTGCTGGAACAGGGCTTTCAACTCGGGGCGGCGTTGCTCGAACCACTGCGCTTTCGTCGTCACGCGCTTGCCGTCCAACAGGACGAGCGGGTCAGGCAGGTCGGGGAGCGACGGCAGTTTCTCGATGGCTGGAAAGGTTGGCCGGTTCGGTTCGGCAGCCGCAGCCGGCAGCACGACGAACAACAGCAGGAGTGCCGCGGAAAGGAAAGTGGTGTGGTGCATGGATGTCTCCACGTTGGGACAAAGGGCGCGTGCGAGGCGAGTATAGCAGGCTGCGCAGCGCGTGGCGAGTTTCGGCTCGGCGGCGTGACCTTCATGACCCCGGACAAGCTGGAGAAGGAGATCAAGGAAGACAACGAGTACACCGTGAAACTGACCTGCAAGCTATCGAAGAAGAAGTTCGTGAACATCGGTTCCGAGGCGGGGATCGCGGAGGTGACGCAAATCGAGTTCTACAAGGACGGCAAGGTCGCCAAGACTCTGAAGTAGCGCCGTTTTGTAAGAACGCAGAAGTGTCGGTGCCGCAGGTCAGGCTTTACCGCCTGTCTCGGAATTTGTTGTTTTCTACGAGCCGCGTCCCTCCGGGAGCGGATTTCGTCAAAGCTCCCGGACGGTCGCGGCTCGGAAAAACTACATCTTGGACAGCCGCACAATTCAACGCAAGAG
>JBBQPD010000845.1:0-3319 GCA_038331535.1 Gemmatales bacterium
TCGTGCGCGGCTCCTGCTTACCGCTTACTTCGTGCGCGGCTCCTGCTTACCGCTTACTTCGTGCGCGGCTCCTGCTTACCGCTTACTTCGTGCGCGGCTCTCACGATGGTTAAGCATTTGAGATCAACTCCAGCAACTCCAGCTCCATTTCGGCGGTGCGGCGGCCGAGGCTCGCGAGCTCGACGCTCACCGCTTGGCCCGACAGGTGCCGGTCCGCCTGAGCGATGCAGCCGAGCGCCCAGCGGAAATTGCCCATCACTTCCCAGAAATGCAGACTCGCCGGGTCGCTCTTTCGCCCACCGGCTTTTTCATAGGCGTCGAGAAACTCGGCCGGATCGCCGACACCGCCGAGGTGCAGGTTATCCTGGCCGAAGCGCCACGAGCGGACACAGGGCCAGGCCAGGTCTTCGGCAGGGTCGCCGACGTGGGCGAATTCCCAGTCGAAGACGCCGACCAGCCCTTCCGGCCCTACCATGAGGTTGCCGACGCGAAAATCGCCGTGGAGCAGGATCGGCGTCGAACAGGGCGGGGCGTGCCGGCGCAGCCAGCGGAGCGCCAACTCAAGCACCGGATGCGGCTCGGCGAAGCCCCACAACTGGAGGGCGGCGCGCTCGACGACGGATTGCGCGGGCGACAGGTTCGGCTCCGGCTGCGGTAGAAAGTCGAGACCGCGCGGATCGATGGCGTGAATGCGCGCGAGCTGTTCGCCCATCTGTCGCGGTAGTTTCTTTCGCGCCTCCGCCAGCGCCGGCTCGCGCACGATGCGCCGGCCGACCGATTCGCCTTCGAGCCGGTCCATGATGAAAAACGGCGCGCCGAGAACTGTCGCGGCGGGGCAGAGCCAGCGCGGCCGGGGAACGAGGATGCCGGCCTGGTGAGCGGTTTCCAGCAGGCGAAACTCGTGTTCTCGGCTCAGCGCCTCGTCGGTGATGTTGCCGCCCAAGTCGCGGCGCAGGACGAGACCGAGACGTTCGCCGCCGATGTCCGCGTCGAACGACCAGGTGTCGCGGCTGGCTCCGCCGGTAAGTTGCCGCAAGTTCGCGACGCGCACGGGAGCGCCGGCCTGTTCGGCGAGATAGGCTTCCAGGCGGGCGGCGGTATCCTTGAGCGTGGGGGACATGGCGTTCTCTGTAGCAACGAATCGTGCCGTAGTTTGCCGCTTGCGGCTTAGTAGTCAGGTGCCGCTAAGCCGCAAGCGGCAGTAATGGATCGTCGCCGACACATGACACCGAACGCAACGAAAAAATGGCCGCCCGCGCCGCGACGGCGCGTCTACCTGATGCGCCACGGCGACGTGGACTACTTCGCCCCCGACGGCCGGGCGTATCCACCCACGACGGTGCCGCTCAACGCAGAGGGTCGTCTCCAGGCCGCGGCCGCCGGGCGCGAGCTTGCCGCCGTGCCACTCGATCGGGTCATCACCTCCGGTCTGCGGCGCAGCGTCGAGACGGCGGCACTCGCTCTCGGCCCGCGCGGTCCGTCTCCCGAAATCCGGTCCGCGCTGCGCGAGATCGAACCAGGACGATTGCTGACGACGCTCGCCGGCAGTCCCGCCGAGATTGCCCAGGCATTCCTCGGCGCGATCGACGCGGCCGTCACGTGCGAGACGCGCTTCCTCGGCGGCGAGACGTTCGGTGAAGTGGCGGACCGCGTCTGGCCCTGTTTCGAGGAACTGCTCGCCGATCGAAACTGGCGGCACGTGCTGATCGTCGCTCACGGCGTCGTCAACCGCGTGCTGCTGACGCGGATGCTCGGCTCCGGCCTGGCCGGCGTCGGCGCCTTCGAGCAGGACGCGGGTTGCCTGAATGTCATCGACGTGGAAGACGACGGGCGCTTTCTCGTGCGGCTGCTGAACCATTCGCCGCTGAACGCGCTGAAGGCGGGCGTCGAGATGACGACGATGGAAGGGCTGTTTCAGCAGTATTTGCGAACGCGCGGCGGGTAGACAGGCGCGAAACGCGAAGCACGCAGGAGACCCGTTCATGGACTTTGACCTGTCGCCGGAACTGACGGCGCTGCGCGAGCGCGTGCGTGACTTCGTCCACCGTGAGGTGGTGCCGCTGGAGCCGCGCGAGGACGAACACGAAGGACTGCCGGCCGTTCTGCTCGCCGACGTGCGCCGCAAGGCGCGCGCCGCAGGCGTCTGGGCGCCGCAGTTGCCGCGCGAATATGGCGGCCTCGGACTGGAGACGGTTGGCCTGTGCGTCCTCTTCGAGGAGGCGGGCTGGAGTCCGCTCGGACCGCTGGCCCTGCACTGCGCCGCGCCCGACGAGGGCAACATGCACCTGCTTCACCGAGCCGCGACGCCGGCGCAGAAGGCGCGCTATCTCGAACCGCTCGCCAGGGGGGAATGTCGCTCCTGTTTCGCCATGACCGAACCGGCGCCCGGCGCCGGCTCCGACCCGACCATGCTGCAAACGCGGGCCGTGCGCCGCGGCGACCGCTGGGTGATCGACGGCCGTAAGTGGTTCACGTCCGGCGCGCAGGGAGCGGCGTTCGCCGTCGTCGCCGCCGTCACCGACCCCGACGTGCCGCCGCGCCAGGGTGCGACGTTGTTCCTCGTGGACGCGGGAACGCCGGGTTTTTCCGTGCTGCGCGCCATCCCGGTGATGGGCGGCGGCGGGCCGGGCGGTCATTGCGAGCTTGAGTTTTCCGGCTGCGAAGTCAGCGACGAACAGGTGCTGGGCGGCGTCGGCAACGGGTTCAAGCTCATGCAGGCGCGTCTCGGTCCCGCGCGGCTGACGCACTGCATGCGCTGGCTGGGCGCGGCGAACCGCGCCGTCGAGATCGCCCGAACCTACGTCGTCGAACGGCGGGCGTTCGGCAAGACACTGAGCGAGCATCAGGCGGTGCAGTGGATGTTCGCCGACAGCGCCCTCGATTTGCACGCCTCGCGCCTGATGACGCTGCACGCCGCCTGGCTGCTGGAGCAGGGCGGCGAGGCGCGGCAAGAAACGTCGATGTGCAAGGTCTTCGTGGCCGAGGCGGTGAATCGCGTCATCGACCGTTGCGTGCAGGTGTGCGGCTCGCTCGGTTATTCGCGCGACCTGCTGCTGGAGCGCCTGTTCCGCGACGCTCGCGCCTTCCGCATCTACGACGGGCCGAGTGAAGTGCATCGCATGGTGATCGCGCGGCACGTCCTCACGGCGCCGCCGCGCGAGTGATCCTATCTGTTTGAACTCCTGTAGGGCAAGCTTTAGCTTGCCCCACTGCGGGCAAGCTAAAGCTTACCCTACATTTTGAAACCACGTCTAAGCGGCAGGGCGGGGTTCTTCCCGTCCCAGCGGCTTCCCTGCCGACTGCTGGTAGATGGCCAGGC
>JBBQPD010000846.1:0-3311 GCA_038331535.1 Gemmatales bacterium
GCGCACGCCTCATCACATTGAGCGGCATGGATTTACGACTGCAAGTATGTCCGCCAAGCGTGGCGGACATGCGCGGAGGTGGCGGAGGTGGTCCCGCAGAATTAGCCAGCAGACAGCCGTAACTTGGCTGCCTCCTTCTCAAACACCACCGACCACTCCCCTAGCCGCCCCTGGCGAAAGAGTCGCAGGCACGGCGGCTGAGTCAGGTAGCTCACCGCGGACAGGCGCTTTCCTCACAAATAATTCTCTTGCTTCGGCACAGCGCCTCTGGACAATACACTCTTCCATCTTCATGCAGGCCGCGACAGAATGGCACGTTCTCAGGCCCAGGCTTCCCCTAATGCCCGTGCCCCGTCCGGCCTGGAAAGGAGGACTCCATGATCGTCCGAAAGGCCCTCGCCGTCGCGGCCGCCGTGCTTGTTGCTCTTTGCCAGCCTTCGCCGAAAGCCGATGCCTGGGGACCGGAAGGCCATCGGATCGTCGCGCGGATTGCCGAACTCAACTTGAGTCCGAAGGCAATGCAAGCCCTCGCCGATCTGCTCCCGGACACCGCCTTTTCCAACTCGACCTCGATCTCGGATAGCCGTTTGCCGAGCTATGCCGACTTCGTCAGGCACAACAGCATGTAACTTATTTTGACGCGGCTCCTTAGCCCCAAGCGGCAAACGGAGAGACTTTTGCGAGGGGAGAAACCCGTGTCCACCGTATCCCGCATGTCGGTGTCGCTGGACGCCGACCTGGTCGAAAAGTTCAACCACTATTGCGAGGAGGGGCGCTTCGAGACGCGCAGCTCCGCCGTCGGCCAGCTCGTCCGCGAGGCGCTCGCCGCTCGCGCCTGGGAGGCGGGCGACGCCGAGGCGGCGGCGACGTTGACGCTGGTTTACGATCATCACAAGGCGAAGCTGACGGACCGCCTGATGGAGATGCAGCACGAACACCATCACATGGTCGTGGCCACGCTGCACGTCCATCTCGACCACGACAATTGTTTAGAGGTCATCGTGCTACGCGGCCGGGCGCAGGAGCTGCGGGACATGGCGGCCGGTCTGCGCGGTCTCAAGGGCGTGCATACGGGGCAGCTGGTGCTTGCCGCGAGCGCCCCAGCGCACGGCCACTGACGCCGCTTGCGGCTTCGCGGTCCTCTCCGCTAAGCCGCAAGCGGCGCAGGCGACCACGAATAGCGCAGTGCCGCATGCGCGACCAGACTCAGATTCGCCAACCCGCCCCAGTAGACCCAGGCGTCGTTGCCGCCGCCGAAACCGTAGCTGTGCAGTCCGGCGCCCAGGACGAAGTTGACGCCGTACCAGGCCATCACCACCGACGCGAAGCAGGTCACCGCACACACCGACAGGCCGAAGTCCTTCACCCAGCCGACGTGGCGGGCGTGCAATGGAATGACGTAGCAAAGTAGGGCGATGAGCGCCCACACTTCCTTCGGATCCCAGCCCCAGAAGCGGCCCCACGATTCCGCCGCCCAGAAGCCGCCCAGCAGCGTCCCCGCCGCGAGCAGCACCACGCCGATCTGGATCGCCCGGTAGCAGAAGCCCGATAAGGTTTTCGTCAAATCCCGTCGTCCGGGCGCGCAGACCAGCACGCCCAGGTTCAGGTTGCCGAGCGCCCACGCCAGGGCGAACGCTGCGTAACTCGACACGATCGTCAGCACGTGGATCGTGAGCCAGTAGTTGCTGCGCAGCACCGCTTGCAACGGCTGGATGTTGGGCGCGAACGTCAGCGGCAGCTGGTCGGCGAGGACGAAGCCAAGCGCCGACGCCAGCGCCCCGGCAAAGGCGATCGCGCCGCGACGATAGACCAGCTCTAAAATGAGTGCGAACGCCGCCGTCATGAACGCGACCCAGATGATCGACTCGTACATGTTGCTGACCGGCGGCCGGCCCGAAATGGTCGAACGGCACCAGAAGCCCGCCGCCGCCCAGCCGAGACAGCCGGCGTAACCGAGCAGGCCGCCCGCGTACAGCAGTCGGGCTAGCCTGGGGCGCCGGCCGAACGCCAGGACGCCGCCAAAGCAGAGGCACGCCGCCAGCGCCGCGATCCACGCTTTGCGGAACGGGTTGACGCGATTGAACCACAGCTCGCGCGCCAACAGGGTGGGCGACGCCGCGGCACCCGCCTGTGCGTTGATACCGTCGATGACTCGGAGGAATTCGCGCAGCGAGGCGGTGAACTGCACGTCGGATTTTGAACGGTACGCTTCTTCCAGGTTATGGTGGGCGATCTGCACCGCGAGAATGGCGTTCGTCGGAAAATCGGGAGTCGGCGTGCTCTCGAACAGCTTCGGGTTCTCGACGCGCCGCGCGGCCATCGTCTCTTCCCAGGCCTCTGGACGTTGCCCGTACTCGCGCACGCTCCGCAGCGAGAACCACGTCGCCCCGGCGCGCGGGTCGAGGGCCACGACGCCGAACTCGCCCGGCGCGTGGATGCGCTCACGGCCTTCCTGACCGCCGCCGCGGATGCGGTCGTACAGGCCGAGTCGTTTCTTCACCTCGCGTGCCTTCGTCTCCGCCCGCGTCAGCACCGCCTTGTCGTCTTGCGCCGTCTTCGCGCCGCCGCTCTGCAACAGCTCATGCAGCGTCTTCGAGCGGCGCAGCACTATCGGTTCGACGTACTTGCCGTGCCGGTCTTCCTCCGACAACTCGGCGTCCGCGCCGCGATAATCGCGATAGAGGACGGCGCGCAACTCGTGGTCGTCGCACAGGACGAACGGATAGCACTCCCAGTCGGCGTTCATGTCCCGGCCCACATCGAGCGCGCGGTTGTGGTCCGGATCGAACAGCAACAGCCAGGATGCGACGACGGCGACGGGTTCGTTGTCCTCGAAGCGTTCGCGGCCGGTGATCGTCCGCACGGACTCGCAGCAGAACGTCTCGAACGGCTTGAGCCGGCCGTCTTCCTGCACCACCCAGCGCTGCAACGGCACCCACACGGAGGAACTGTCGCCGTAGGGCACCGCGATGCGCCGGCTGGCCGGCGGCGACATTGATGGTCGCGCGAACGCCAGCAGATAGGCGCCGAGTCCGAGGACGGCGAGGTTCAAGACCACGCTCAGCGTCCACAAAACGCGGAAGCGCCGACCGGTCCCGGCGCGCGCGGCTTGCCCGCGCCACTGGCGGAGCAGCGCCGTCCAGCCGCGTTGCGGAACGGCAGTCGTGGCGGGTGCAACCGGCGAGGTCGGCGACGACATGACGTGTATCCTCCGTGAATGAGATCCGAACCGGCGAGCGGGGGGCTTACGCCCCCCCGTGACTCACCGGGGGGCGTACGCCCCCCCCGCGCCTACCAATGCCCGCCGCGGC
>JBBQPD010000847.1:0-3309 GCA_038331535.1 Gemmatales bacterium
GTTTTGTGTGGTTGCTAACTCGTTGCAGCTAGGCCGCGGTAAGAGGGAAACAGTTTCTGTCCGAGCCGGCCACAAGGTTACGGGAGAACCGTTGAATCAGCGCCCGCTTGATGGGCAAAGCATTTCCGAATGGCTGCAACAATTATGCCGTAGGGTTTCCCGCCTTGATGTGGACGATCTCGTGTCGTGTCGGACCGTTGGGCGACGGCAAAGGTAGTTCTGGACGGCCGGGACGCGGCGGTGTTTCGCCAAACCACTGGATGACGTAGTAAAAGACGGGCGTGAGGAAGATTCCGAAGAACGTCACGCCTAACATGCCGCCGAACACGGCCACGCCCAGCGAGCGGCGCATCTCAGCGCCGGCGCCGTGCGCGACTACGAGCGGCACGACGCCGAGGATGAACGCGAACGAGGTCATCAGGATCGGCCGCAAGCGCAGGTGAACGGCTTCCAGCGTCGCCTCCCAGCGCGACACGCCGGTTTCTTGCCGCTGCTTGGCGAACTCGACGATGAGGATGGCGTTCTTGCTGGCCAGGCCCACCAGCACCACGAAGCCGATTTGCGTGAACAGGTTCACGTCGAGACCGGCCGCCTGCACCGCGATCACGGAACAGAAGAGACACATCGGCACGACCAGGATGACGGCGAGCGGCAGCCGCCAGCTTTCGTACTGGGCCGCCAGTACCAGGAAGACGAACAGCACTGCCAGGGCGAAGAAGTACATCGCGGTGTTGCCCGCCTGGAGCTGCAGGAACGCCAGGTCGGTCCATTCCAGGGCCATCGAGCGCGGCAGCTCCTGCTGGGCGATCTCGTGCATGAGATCGACCGCCTGGCCCGAGCTGGTGTTCGGCCCCGCGTCGCCGGTGATGGCGGCGGACGAGTACATGTTGTAGCGCAGCACCATCACCGGGCCGCCGGTGTCGCGCACGTCCAGCAAGGTGCCGAGGCGGATCATCTGGTTCAGGTTGTTCCGCACCTGGAGCTGCTTGATGTCGGAGACCTGATAGCGGAACTTGGGATCGGCCTGCACATTCACTTGCCAGGTCCGGCCGAACTGGTTGAAGTTGTTGACGTAGTAGGAGCCGAGGTAGACCTGCAAGGTGTTGAAAATCTCGCTGACCTGCACGCCGAAGGACATGCACTTGGTCCGGTCGATTTCCAGGTAGAGCCAGGGCGTGTTCGCCGCGGAGCTGTTGAACAAGCCCTTGAGTCCCGTCGTTTTGTTGCCGCGCGCGACGATGCGGTCGCTGATGCGCTGCAATTCCGTCAGGCCGAGGTTGCCGCGATCCTCGACGATCAGGCGGAAGCCGCCGGTGGTGCCGAGACCGTCGATCGGCGGCGCGCCGAACGCCGCCACGGTCGCGCCGCGCACCTCTTTGTGACAGCGGGATTGCAGCTCCGCGGCGATCTCGTCGGCGGACAGGCCGGAGCCGCGGCGCTCGTCGAACGGTTTGAGCAACACGTACATCGAGCCGAGGTTGGGCGCGTTGGCGTTCAGGATCAGCGACGTGCCGGCGACGGCGACGGTGTGTTCGACGCCGGGAATGCCTGGGTAATGTTCCAGGTCGTTCGGGTCGCCGCGGGCGATCTTCTCGATGCGGGCCATCATCCGTTGCGTGCGTTCGACAGAGGCCGAGTCGGGCAGTTGCACGTTGAGGAGGAGATACCCCTTGTCCTGCTGCGGAATGAAGCCGGTGGGCGTGCGGTTGAATTGCCAGTAGGTCAGGCCGAGCAGGCCGGCGTAAACCACCAGCACGATCGCGCTGAGGCGCAGCATCTTGCCGACCGCCCGACCGTAGAGCGCCGTCATCCGCTCGAAGAAGCGGTTGAACGCCCGGAAGAACATACCGAGCACGAGATTGACCGGCCGGATGATGAACCAGCCGAGGATCAGACCGGCCGCCATGCCGGGCAGGAAGCTGACGCACCAGGTGAGCCACTTCGGCGCCTCACCCGTGCTGCCCGGATACGGGTGCGCGGCAAGGTAAGTAGCCACGAGGTTTTGCCCCAGCCAGACGGTGATCAGGCCGCACAGGCCGAAGATCCACCAGGGCAAGGCCTCTCGGCTATGTTCATGCGACTTGCCTTCCTCGGTCTTGAAGATCACGACGGCGCGCGACGGGGTCATGGTCAGGGCGTTGATGGCCGAGATGATCGTCGAGACGGCGATGGTCACCGCGAACTGGCGGAAGAACTGGCCGCTGACGCCGCCCAGGAAACAGCACGGAATGAAGACGGAGCTGAGTACCAGGGTGATGGCGAGGACCGGGCCGGTGATCTCCTCCATCGCCTTGATGGTGGCGGTGCGCGAGTCGAGACCGGTGGCGATGAGGCGCTCGATGTTTTCGAGGACCACGATGGCATCATCGACGACGATACCGATGGCCAGCACCAATCCGAAGAGCGTCAAATTGTTCAGGCTGAAGCCCATCGCCGCCATGACCGCGAAGGTGCCGATGAGCGAGACCGGCACATCGATCATCGGCAGGATCATGGCCCGCCAGTCCTGCAAGAAAATGAGCACGACGATGGCGACCAGGATGACTGCGTCGCGCAGGGTGTAGAAGACCTCGTAGACCGACTCGCTGATGAACGGCGTGGTGTCGTAGACGATCTGGTAATCCAGCCCGTCGGGGAAGCGCGACTTCAACTCCTTCATCTTCGCGTAGACGCCGGCGGCGGTGTCCAGGGCGTTGGAGCCGGGCAGCTGGTAGATCGACAGTGCGACCGACGGTTTGCCGTCGAGCGTGCAGGACTGGTCGTACTGTTGCGAGCCAAGTTCCACGCGCGGCTTGATCCCGGACAGGGTCCGTTCGAGCAGGAGTTCTTGAAACGACGCCTTTTCTTCCGAATCGAGGACAGTAGCCAATTCCGCGACGAACTGTTCGCGCGGTAATTCCCTGTCCTTCAGGCGGCTCAGTCGCGAGAGAAGCTCAGCGGGCACGCCGGAGTCGCTCAGGGTCTTCAGGGCCGTGCGGTTCAGGTTGAACGCTTGCGAACGCGTCACCACGTCGCGCAGCCGGACGATACCAATGGACTGCGGTATCGGGGCACTTGTGCCCGTCGTCTGCACGCTGCTCTGTCCGGACTTGATGATGATGTCGGCGAACTCCGCCGGTTCGCTGAGGCGGCCGCGCGTGTTGATGGTCAGCTGAAACTGTTGGCCCTTAGGGACGGGCTGCTGGCCGATCTGTCCGGCGGCGACCTGGACATTTTGCTGGGCAATGGCCGCGACCACGTCCATCGCGTTCACGTTGAGCTGGGCCAGCTTGTTCGGATCGAGCCAGGCGCGCAGGCTGTAGTCGCGCT
>JBBQPD010000848.1:0-3305 GCA_038331535.1 Gemmatales bacterium
AGATTCGCCGCGTGGAACAGGCGCGCGTGGCCGCCGAGCCGAAGCAGCTGGAAGCGCTGCTGCAATTCGCCGAACGCGCCTACCGTCGGCCGCTGACGCCGGCCGAGCGGGATGACCTGCTCGCGTTTTATCACACGCTCCGGCAGCGGCACGAGTTGGGCCACGAAGACGCGCTGCGGGATACGCTGGACTCGGTACTGATGTCGCCGCATTTCTGCTATCGCGTCGATCTGGCGGAAGCGGGCGCCGCCGCGCAGCCTTTGTCGGACTACGCCCTGGCCAGCCGCCTGAGCTATTTCCTCTGGTCGAGCATGCCCGACGGCGAGTTGCTGGCGCACGCGGTGGCGGGCGATCTGCACAAGCAGGACGTTCTTACGGCTCAGACGCGGCGGCTGCTGCGCGATCCGCGCGTGCGCGGTCTGGCGACCGAGTTTGGGGGAAACTGGCTTGATTTCCGGCGGTTTGAAGAACACAACGCCGTGGACCGACAGCGTTTTCCAAGCTTCACCAACGAACTGCGCACGGCGATGTACGAGGAGCCGATTGTCTACTTCAGCGATATGGCGAAGCGCAATCGTTCCGTACTCGATTTGCTCTACGGCGACGACACCTTCGTGAATCGGCCGCTGGCCCGGCACTACAGCATTCCGGAATCGTCGCTGAAATCCTTGCCTTCCACCCAGGATGGATGGGTTCACCTTGAGGACGCCCGACCGTATGGCCGCGGCGGTCTGCTGCCGATGGCGGTGTTTCTCACCAAGAACGCACCGGGCCTGCGCACTAGTCCCGTCAAGCGCGGCTACTGGGTCGTCCGGCGACTGCTGGGCGAACAGATTCCGCCGCCTCCGCCGACCGTGCCGGAGCTGCCGAAGGACGAGGCGAACCTGGGCGAATTGACGTTGCCGCAGGTGCTGGCGCGGCACCGTGAAAACAAGAACTGCGCGGCGTGCCACAGCCGTTTCGATGCGGTCGGTTTGGTCTTCGAGAACTTCGGTCCGATCGGAGAGCTGCGCACCAAGGACCTGGGCGGGCGTGCGGTCGCAACCGGCGCGACCTTCCCCGATGGCGTCGAGCGCACCGGATTGAAGGGTCTCCGCGACTACCTGCACAGCAAGCGGCAGGAGGATTTCGTCGATAACTTGTGCAGGAAGCTGTTTTCCTATGCACTGGGCCGCGGTCTGCTGCCGTCGGACCGGAAGACGCTCGACGAGATGCGGCGCAAACTAGCGGCTGATGGGTATGTGTTAGATGGGCTGGTTGAATCCATCGTCCTGAGTACGCAGTTTTTGAACAAGAGAGGGCGGGACGATCCGCGCGGACAGTAGAATTGAAGCGACGGACAAACCAACGGAGCCGCCGATATGTCCACCGTCTCAAAGCCTTTGGTGTCACCGCAGGAATACCTGGCGCGGGAACGTCAGGCGGACGCGCGCAGCGAGTACTACGGCGGCGAAATCTTCGCAATGGCGGAGGCCAGTTGGGCACACACGCTCATCAAGAACAACCTGGCTGGCGAGACGCGCAGTCAACTGAAAAGCGGTCCGTGCCGGGTTGGGACGAGCGACCTCCGCGTCAAGGTAAACGCTACAGGGTTGTACACCTAGGGCGCACGACATGGTTCGCAATCACGCCGCCCTCCGGTAGGGACGCTGGCCTGACATCTGGGCTTGCCGGCGTTCCCAGAAGGCTTGCAGCGGCTGGTTCTCGCTCAGCGAATCGCCACGCAATTGCAGAATCGCCTCGGCCCCTTCCTCGGTCCAGAACTTTTCCGTTCCCTTCGCCCGCTGGTTGAACTGCTTGACGGCGCTCTCCACGTAGCTGGAGGTGATCGGCAACCCCCGGCGGCGGTAGACGTCGTAACGCATTCGGCGCCGATTGTTCTCCAGGTAAGTCAAAGAGGCCGCCACGATCTTGCGAGGATGCGTCTCCTTGTCTTGCTCCTTCGGCTCGCCTAATTCGGCCTGATACGCTCGCAACGCCTCCAGCACGCGATCCACTCGCCCCTGCCAGACCCAGGCGATCCATTCGCGGTAACGCAGCCAGCCCGTCGTCTTGACGCAGCCAGCGTGCGCCGCCGCATACACGTAGGACAAGGCGTGGATGAAATCCAGAATCGGCGTGAACGACGAGAAGTGGCGGCGCCATACCGTCCAGTTGGTCTCCGCTCCATCGCCCAGGAAGGCTCGCCGCGCGGCCCCGAACAAGCCCATCGCCCAGGCCGCCGCCGCGACCATCGGCCCCAACGCCTGCCAGGTTCGCCGCGTGCCGAGCAACCGTTTCTCCCGCATCCCCGGCGGCTTCCACACGGCCGGCCGGCTGGCATAGGCCTCCTCTTCGGCGGCCGCATCCTTGGCCTCGGCCGCCGGCTCCTCCGCGACGGGGATGCCCTTGCGCAATTCACGCGCCAGTTGGCCCATGCGCGTCGGGTCGAGAAAACCCTCGGGAATGTGCGGACACGGATCGCTGGCCGAGACGGTGCTCTCCATGCCCATCAGCAGGCCGATCTTGTCTTCACGCCAGTGCCGGCCGCCACGCGCCGCCGCCTCCGACGGCGGTGGACTCGCTTCAGCCGACGATGCTTCGGCCGACGACGTTTCGGCCGCCGCGGCGCGTTCTCGGATTTGGATGCGGCCGCCGTCCACGCCGACCACGGCCACCGGCGGCGGCGTCACCCCGGCGGGGACGCCTTTGCGTTGGACCAACGGCAGGGCCAGGTAGCTGGCCACGGCGTCGTCCCGTTCCACGCAGCGTTCCCGGCCGATGCCTTTGGTGACGCGTTCGACTTGCTTGGCGGAAACGGTCACGTCTCCCACCTGGAGCAGGGTATCGCTGGCCTGGGCGAACGAAGCGTGGGAGACGCCGGCGTAAACAATCTTGCGTTGCAGGGCCGGGCTGTAGCCGCTGCGATCAAGGCCCAGGCTCTTGGACTGAGGGAAAAAAAGCCTGCCGACAACTGCGGCAGTACGCCTGGGGCTCGAGCCATTCGGCCTCCCCCGCCCGGGTTTGGACCACGCGGGGTTCCGCCTCGTCGCAGACGAGGGGACGCTCACACCCCGGACAGCGGCCGACCTCCGGCGGCCGTTGCGGATGGTCGGCCGCTTGGCGTTCCAGGGCCACGTCCAGCATCTTCTCCGTGAGAACGGCGCGGATGCCGAGACAGACGTCCTCCAGTTCCGTCAGGGTAGCGCCCCACGGCAATCCGGCCGGCCCGTAGAGCTTATCGACGAGGTTCTTGGCGACGCCCTCCACATAGGGCCGCACTTCTTCGACCTGGGCGGTGGCTTTTTTGGCTCGTGCCATCCTTA
>JBBQPD010000849.1:0-3303 GCA_038331535.1 Gemmatales bacterium
CGCGCCGCTACCACGTTTACGCCCCGGAATTCCAGGTGCTCAACGTGATGTCCACGGCGGGCGCGTCGATCCTCGCGTTCGGGTACGCGCTGCCGCTGGTCTACCTGCTCGCGTCGCTGCGCTACGGCAAGAAGGCCGGTCCAAACCCCTGGCACGCCACCGGCCTGGAGTGGCAGACGCCGTCGCCGCCGCCGACCCACAACTTCGCCGAGACGCCCGTCGTGACCTGTGGCCCCTACGAATACACCTTGCAGCAGGAGACCGAACATGTCGGCTAAACCCGCTGCCCTGTGGCACCATTTCGGCGACCTCGAACAGCAGCACGAAGCGAACACGCTGGGAATGTGGGTGTTCCTGGCCACCGAAATCATGATCTTCGGCGGCCTGTTCACCGGCTACACCGTGTTTCGGACGCGCTATGCGCCGTCGTTCGAGGACGGCAGCCGCCACCTCAACTTGCTCATCGGCGGCGTGAACACCGTCATCCTGCTTACCAGCAGCCTGACGATGGCCCTGGCGGTACGGGCGGCGCACCTCGGCCGGCAGAAAACGCTAGTCCGCTGCCTGACCCTCACGGTCCTGCTGGGCGCGGCCTTCCTGGCCCTCAAGGCGGTCGAGTATTACGGCGATTACCGGGAACGCTTGATCCCCCGATTGGCCTTCGACCCGGCGAAATGGCGGCACGGCCAGGTCACTCCGGAACACGTGCAGTTGTTCTTGATCTTCTACTACGTCACGACTGGCCTGCACGCCGTCCACATGATCGTCGGCATGAGCGTACTACTCGTGCTGATCGTCATGGCCCGGCGCGGCGCGTTCTCGGCCGAGTACAGCGCCCCGGTTGAAATGTGGGGGTTGTACTGGCACTTCGTGGACGTCGTCTGGATTTTCCTGCTACCGTTGCTCTACCTCATCGGCACGCACACGACGTTTTAATTGGAGGGGGCCATGTCAGGGCGAGTCGTTCCGCAATCGACCTACTTCGCCGTGTTCGGCGCCCTCATCGCGCTGACGGTCCTCACCGTGGGCGTGTCGTTCCTCGAACTCGGCCGCTGGCATGCCTTCGTCGGTCTGGCCATCGCCTGCTGCAAGGCCGTGCTGGTCGGCCTGTTCTTCATGCACCTGATGTCGAGCAACCGACTGACGTGGCTCGTCGTTGGCGCCGGGCTGTTCTGGATGGCGATCCTGATGGGGCTGACACTCACGGATTATCTGACCCGACATTGGCTGACGTATTGAGGAAGATGGGGTTGCGAAACGGCCGACACTCAAGCGAATTCTGTTGGACCAATCACAAGGATCCGATTCGCCCCGTGGACTCGGCCGGTGCGGTTCTTTCGTGCCCGGGGAATCCGCCCAGGCGCTGGAACAAACAAGCATCCCAGGAATGAGAAGCAGGCAGCGGCTTGCGAGACGAGGGAAGCAGGAATAAAATCCGAGGATAAGTTCGAGGACGGGCGGATCGAAACCACAGAGGAAAATGTTTCAATCCCCAACAGGCGCCGATGTCGAGTGCAGAGAGCGGGGGAACGGTAAACGAGCGGACGAGAACTCCGCATAGAACCCTCTTCGTTCCTTGTAATTTCCCTGGGAGGATAGTCGTTGGCCGCAGGGCTAACGCGACGCCATGCTTGAACGTGTTGATACTGATCGGTTGCTAACCGAAAACGTGGCCTTTGAGCAGTTTCGCCAGCACCATCTCCGTCTCTACGAGTTGGCTGCCCGATTCTTGGCCGCCAACGGTTGTCGTGACCGGAGGATCGTGGATGCGGCCTCGGGTGTCGGCTTCGGTTACGACTACCTCGCCCCCTACGGGAACTACGTGGGTTTGGACATTTCGCCGGAGACCGTGAACGACGCCCAGAAACGCCGGCCCTCGGCCACGTACCTTGTCCGCAATCTGGAGGATAGTCAAACATTCCGTGAATTGTCGCCGATCGACGTCATGGTGTCGTTCGAGACGGCCGAGCACCTGATCGATCCGGATCAGTTCCTTCGTTCCGTTCGCGCGACCTTGCGGCCGGAATCTGGCTACCTGCTCTTCTCGGCCCCGACCTGCCTGACGCGGGACTTCGACCCGTACCATCGCCACGACCGCACGGTTGATCAGTGGCGGTCAGCCTTGATCCGAGCCGGGTTCGTGGTTTTGGCCGAAGAGGTGATGGCGATCACGACCACGTTTCGCCAGTTCTTCCGGACTGTCCCGACGACATGGCGGCAGAAGGCGCGGATCGTGGGGTTTCTGCACCTCCATCCCCTTTACCTTTGGAACCGGTTGTGGAACTGGATTATCAAGGGGCGGTTTGTATGGACGAGCCACTATTTTGCCTGCCGCGTGGGCGCTCCCTCTGCCGAGTGCCGCCTCCACTGAGGATCTGTGCGGAAAGTGGGTCACGGCCTCCCAAGGAGCTGAACGACAGCCGGGCGATCCTCGCTCGGTTTGCGGTTCCGCTGCCTGCACCACCTGCTTCCCAGAATTGCCCTCCCACATGAAGAAATAGCGGACCGGCATGACGCTTCATATCCACCGGTTGGGCAACCGCCGCGGAGAGAGTGAGCGGCTGCCTGCGACGCTCTGGACGCTCACGGCGACGATCGAGGCCGGCGGCTGGGCGGTTTCCCACTCTCTCGAGGCCATCACCGGGCCGACCGATCTGCGGATTCGGCCAGGAAATCGCGGATAAGTTACCGCAGTACCTGGCCGACGGTCAGACCGCACTGGCCGGCTGTCTGCTCTAGCGACCCTACCTGCACGCTCGACAGGAGAAGCGTCAACTCCACGACCCCTCCTTCGGAGGGCAAAGACACCACTTGGGACCCGCTTGCCGGGTCGGATTGTTCCAAAAACAAATAGACCTCCGAGCTGGTTGCGAAGAAGGCGGCCCCGCCTTCGTAGCCTTTTGCCAGGGCTCCGTGTCGTAGCTTGTCGCCAAGCGGGTAAGCAGGTTGGCCTCCCGTGCCCGCGCTCTTCCAGCGTCCCCGGCCCGTTTTGCGGCGCGGGACGCCTAACTCGGCCGCTGAGCCATGACCACGATCTCGTTCACGATGCGCTCGACGCTGTCGATCCCGGTGACCGTTGCATGGGCGAGTTGCTTGAGGTAGTAGGAGGGCAAGCGGCCCCGCAAGGTGAGCACTCCGTCGCGGTAGTCGCAGCGGATGTTCCGCAGAGCCGGATCACCATGACCCTGCAGTTGGCCCGCGGCTAGTCCGGCGATCTGCACTTCCCTGGTCGCAACGAGAAGCGGCGCCAGGTCGATGGCATCCTCGGACGAGAGTTTCTGGATCGACTGCAATTCCATGACG
>JBBQPD010000850.1:0-3303 GCA_038331535.1 Gemmatales bacterium
TTCAAATCGATCATCATCGGCTCGACCATGCGGCGTTCTCCGGGAAGGCGGCAAAATACATGGAAAAGGTAGTATAGCGGTGGAAGACGCGAACGCAAGTTGTCTTGCCGCTTGCGGCTTCGCGGCGCGTGACCGCTAAGCCGCAAGCGGCAAACCACGACAATACCAGTATGCAAGACAACATGCGTCTCTTCTTCCTCCCGCTATACTACCTTTTAAAATTTTATCGACGCCTTCTTGCCGGAGAACGCCGCATGGTTGAGCCGATGATGATCGACTTGAAAGCGCTGCTGGTCGAGCGCGAGGACTGCGACGCCGGGACGGTGCAGCAACTTCGCAACGGCCTGGCCCAGGGGGGCAACCAGTATCGCACCCTGCGCGAAGTGACCGAATTGCTCAAGAAAAAGCTGGACTCGGCACAACCCGCTCAGGCCAAGAAGTGGCACCTGAAGCTCGGCATCGCCTATTTCTTCCTCGGCTACACCGGCCGCGCCGTCGAGAACCTCAAGCAGACTGACGGCACCCTCGCCAGCTTCTATCTCGGTCGTGCCCTCACCTCGCGCGGCGAATACGACGACGCCCTCAAGGCCTTCGACAAGGCGGAAAAGCTCGGCTACACCGCCAGCCAGGTTCACCTCCAGCGCGCCGGCATCTATCGCCAGCAGGGCGAGATGAAGCAGGCCCGCGGCGTCCTCGCCAAGCTCTCCGACCTCGGCACGCACAGCGCTGAATATCACTTCCAGCTCGCCAGCATCAACCTCGCCGAGGGCGAGCGCCTGGAAGCCGTCAAGCATCTGGAACGCGCCGTCGAGCTGGACCCCGGCCACACTGGCGCCCTGTTCCAGCTCGCCCACGCCAACGATCTGGCCGGCAACGACGACGAGGCCATTCTCTTCTACGAACGCTGTCTCAAGCACCCGCCGCTCCACGTCGGCACGCTCATGAACCTGGGCGTCCTGTACGAGGATCACGAGAAGTACGACAAGGCCGAGGAGTGCTACAAGCGCATCCTGACGGCGAACTACAACGACGAGCACGCCCGGCTGTTCCACAAGGACGCCGAAGCCTCGCTGACGATGTACTACAACCCCGAAGAAGACCAGGCGCTGAGCCGCTTCAGCCAGGTGCTGGAGATCCCGGTCACGGACTTCGAGCTGTCGGTGCGCAGCCGCAATTGCCTGAAGAAGATGAACATCTGCACGCTCGGCGACCTGACGCGCGTCACCGAGCAACAACTGCTGAGCAGCAAGAACTTCGGCGAAACGTCGCTGGACGAAATCAAGGAGATGATGACCAGCAAGGGATTGCGGCTCGGCCAGTCGATTGAGGACGGCGCCCAGCACGAGATGCGCTATCGGCCGCCGATCCAGATGAGCGAGGCCGACCAGGCCAAGCTGAACGTGCCGGTGACGGAGCTGAACCTGTCGGTGCGCGCCCGCAAGTGCATGAACCGCCTCGGCATCAACACGCTCGGCGACCTGATCCAGCGCACGCCGGACGAATTGCTCGAGTCGAAGAACTTCGGCATGACTTCGCTCGGCGAGGTGCGCGAGAAGCTGCAAATCTACGGCCTGTCGCTACGTGGCGAGTGAGAATTGCCGCTTGCGGCTTAGCGGGAGGACCGCCGCTAAGCCGCAAGCGGCAATTCGTCCTGGTTCGACACTTCATGACCATCCGTTTCGACCTCCTGCACACCGACGGCGCCGCGCGTTTGGGCCGACTGCACACGCCGCACGGCGTCGTCGAGACGCCGATTTTCATGCCCGTCGGCACACAGGCCACCGTCAAGGGACTGACGCCGCAGCAACTCCGCGATGCCGGCGCCCAGTTCATCCTCGGCAATACCTATCACCTCGCGCTGCGGCCCGGCGACGAACTCATCGCCGAGATGGGCGGACTGCATCGCTTCATGGCCTGGGACGGGCCAATCCTCACCGACAGCGGCGGCTTCCAGGTTTACAGCCTCGCTGCCAGCCGCCAGATCACCGATCATGCGGCCTCTTTCCGCTCGCACATCGACGGCACGCTGCTGGAGTTGACGCCGGAACGCGCCGTCGCCATCCAGGAAAACCTCGGCTCCGATGTGGCCATGTGCCTCGACGAGTGCCCACCCGCCGATACGCCGTTGGACTACCTGCGCGTCGCCGTGGGCCGCACGATTCGCTGGGCGGAACGCTGCCGCGATGCGCATCGTCGGCCCAACCAGGCGTTGTTCGCCATCGTCCAGGGCGGACTGCATCAGGACTTGCGGGCGCTGTGCGCCGAGGAACTGGTGAAGCTCGATTTTCCCGGCTACGCGCTCGGCGGTTTCAGCGTCGGCGAGACGATGGAGCAGATGGCCGCCGCGTTGGGACCGACCGCCGCGCTGCTGCCGGCCGGCAAGCCGCGCTATCTGATGGGCGTCGGCCGGCCGCAGGACATTCTCGAAGCGGTCGGCCAGGGCATCGACATGTTCGATTGCGTCATGCCGACGCGCAACGGCCGCAACGCCTCGGCCTTCACGATGGCCGGCGAGGTGCGCCTGCGCAACGCCTGCCACCGGCGAGATGCGGCCCCTCTGGAGTCCGATTGTCCCTGTTACACGTGCCGGACTTTTAGCCGGGCGTATCTGCATCACCTGTTTCTGGCCAAGGAGATGCTGGGGCCGACCCTGCTGTCGCTGCATAACGTGGCGTTTTACCTGCGCCTGATGGCGGACGTGCGGCGGGCGATCGGCGAAGACCGGTTCGAGTCGTTGCGAGCAGGCTGTCTTGCCCGCTGGAAGGCGACGGCCTAAGATGTTCGATTCCTGAATTGTTTACGTTTCGCGGGGCACAGCCGATGAGTTTGCTGGCATTGTTATTCGCCGCGGATGATCCGGCGCAGCAGCAGAACCCCCTCGGCATCATGATTCCGATGCTGCTGGTGTTCTTCGTCTTCTGGCTGGTCATCCTCCGACCGATGAAACGCCAGGAGGCCGAAAAGCAGGCCAAGCTCCTCAGCATGATGAAGAAGGGCGACAAGATTCTGACGACGTCCGGCATCTACGGCACCATCATTTCGGTCGCCGAGAAAGAGAACGAGATCGTCGTCAAGGTGGACGACAACACCCGCCTGAAGATGTTGAAAGAAGCCATCATGCGCAACATCACGAACGAGGAAGACGCCGCGGCCGCCGCCCAAGCGGCGAAGGACGCGAAGAAGTAGGAGATTGCCGCTTGCGGCTTAGCGGTTGCGCCCGCTAAGCCGCAAGCGGCAAATAAAGGGAGTTGACGAACACGGATCCCACCGGCCGGCGAACGCGGTTTGCCTTCGGGAAGGAAT
>JBBQPD010000851.1:0-3301 GCA_038331535.1 Gemmatales bacterium
CGCTGGCCGCGGTACTCGGCGGCTGTCAATCCCTGCACACCAACAGCATGGACGAAACACTTGCTCTGCCCTCGGAACACGCCGTGACGCTCGCCCTGCGCACGCAGCAGGTGCTGGCCTACGAGACGGGCGCGACGAACAGCGTCGATCCGCTCGGCGGCAGTTACTTCGTCGAGACGTTGACGAAACAGATGCAGGAAGGCGCCCGCGCCTACTTCGAGCGCATCGACCAGCTCGGCGGCATGATCCCGGCGCTGGAGGCCGGCTTCTTCCGCCGCGAGATCGCCGACGCCGCCTTCGCCTATCAGCGCGAAGTGGACGCGAAGCGGAAGCTGATCGTCGGCGTCAACGCTTTTCAAGAGACCGACGAGAAGCCGCTGGAGACGCTGGTCCTCGACCAGGCGGTTGAAAAAGAGCAAACGGATCGGCTGCGCGCGCGCAAGGCGCAGCGCGAGGGTGCGGCGGTGCGGAAGGCTCTGGACCGGGTGAAGCGCGAAGCGGCGACGAAAGAGAACCTGCTGCCGGCGCTGATCGACGCGGCGGAAGTGCGCTGCTCGGTCGGCGAGATCATGAGCGCCCTGGCGGACGTGTTCGGCCGCTACGACGGCGCGGCGCGGTGGTGAGCTTGAAATTCAACGAGCCGCGACCGTCAGGGAGCGCTTCCTGACAGTCGCGGCTCGTTGGCAGGCAGTGTACTCGGCGCAGACTACTTTTTCACTTTGACTTCCGTGACGGTGATCTTGTCGCCGTCCTTCGTGTAGGTGATCGTCACCTCTTTGCCCGCGATGTCCTTGAGCAGCGCCTTGCGATCGTCCTTCTTGACCTCGGTGTCGCCATCGAAGATCTTGGCGCCCTTGAATGAATATTCCACGTCCTTGTCATCGACGGTCACGGTCGCAGTTCCCTTCTCGAACTTCTTGACCTTGCCCTTGGCCTCGTCGGCCAGCAGGATGCCGGCTCCAGCCACCAGCACCAGCGCCACACCCAACAGCTTCT
Source organism: Gemmatales bacterium (assembly GCA_038331535.1). Taxonomy (GTDB): domain Bacteria; phylum Planctomycetota; class Planctomycetia; order Gemmatales; family Gemmataceae; genus JBBQPD01. The sequence continues at coordinate 997 of JBBQPD010000851.1, forward strand.
TGAACATTCGAGTGCTCCTCCAGACTCCCCGACCACACCTTGCATCCTCCCGATCCAACATGGACCAGGAACTCATCCGTCAACCCGGTTAAGGGAGTAAAGCCTCATGGGAAACCCCAGCGAACTCCGGAAGTTTCGGAGTGTGCCCTTATTGTGTGCGGGCTAACTCGAAGGCATCACGCGCCGCTTCTGCCGCAACGCCTGCTGTCCCAACGCGGCTTACGCAGCGTAGTTGTAAACCGCAGTGAGCGTAGGGTAGTTGTAGCAAGTAGGGATGAACAAGTCCGCCGGGGCGTTCAGCAGCAGTGATGATCTGCCCGCGCGTTCGCGGCCTTCTTCAAGGCGACATCCAGTCCGGACAGGTCGCGCTGGCGCGCCCGAGAGGACGAAGGCGGTCTCAGGCAGTGTCTTGGAAGGCAGGGTGCCGGTGTTGGCGAGGAGGAGGGCCTCTTTCTCGACGAGCGCGACGCGCTTGCCGAAGTAGGCGGCCTGGGCCGCCTCCTTCTCGCCGGCGGGGCCGGAGCCGATGACGATGAGGTCGAAATGGTCGGTGGACATTGAGGTGTCGTTAAATTCTGAAATCTTCGCGCTGCTTCAGTTCGGACAGCTTCCGGTGAAGCTCAGGAACGGACGCCCTTCGCAAAATCATCTGCCGTCGCCGCGGTGAGTGCCGCCCGGAACCACTTCATGAGGCAGTCTCGATCCTTGGTCCCGCGAATCAGAGCGATCAGTTCCGGAGCCGTCTGATTTGGGAACCGGATCTGAAGTGTTTCGAGAATATCCGCGGCACGAGTCTTGACCTCGCCCTCCGCGATGAACTCCAGAACAGTCTGCGATTCGGTCACGTTCCAATCCTCCAGGGCAATCTTCCATGTTGGACCACATCCGGATAGTTCGGCGAAGATTAGCGCACAGGCCGCGTAGGTTAGCCGAAGCTCCTTATCTGGTTCCGCTTCCGCCAACGCCTTCCAATGTTCGATTAGGGGCACCTCACAACCGCCCTGCATCAGCGGAACCCAGGGCAGTACACACCGCGATAGCACAGCGTTCGCAATCCTGTCACGTGTATCAATCGCCTCGATCTCACTCAGGTTACACTCGACCACCTTCAACTGCGTGTGCAACCCGGCAATCTGCATGTCGCGCGAGGCGTTCCCGCGACCTGTCAGATTAACGACCAGCATCCCGACCTGGAAGCGGTCAGCGCGGCCGCCGGGCGGGCGCAGACCGCGCCACGTTCGGCCCAGCATCTCCAGCGCCCGGCCAAACATCTCTGGGTCGGGTTGCGTCTGGAACTCGATCGGGACCGCCCACCAGGGACCGACGCCGCTCTCGACGAGCGCCGCGATCGTGTCTCCCGTGAGATCCCGTTCTTCCGGCTCCGGCGTGCTGCGGGTGTCGAGCCAGTCCTTGAAAACGAGTTGACTTCCCAGTTGCCAGGCCAAAAAACCGTCGGCGGTGAGTCGAGCTAGCCGGCGACACACTTTATCGAAGCGATTCATCACGGCCCCTCACTTCGCCTCCACGCGCCGCCGGGACGCTAACTAGTCAATTTGGAGAGGTCAACAAAAAGCCGTCGCGATTTTTCATCGCTCACCAAGATCCTCCAGTTCTTTCGTCAGTCGCTGAAGCTTCTGCCGCATGACGCCCAGGAGCCGCCCCAATCCAGAACACGCCGTAGTTCATCCGCGTTTCTCCAGGTCGTGGAAGATCTCCGCCAGCGACCGCCCATCCGGTTGGCCGCGCCGGCGCTCAATTTCCTCCTCGGTGAACGGAGATCGCTCACCGGACGGGAGTTTGCCGAACGGGGGCGCGAAGGTGCCGAGGAAGTTGCCGTTCGCGTCGCGGACTTCCACCGTACCGGACGCCTGGACCAGCTTTTGAACCAGTGCCGTGTCGTTGATGACAATCGATATTGTCGTCACCTCCAAGTTTTGTCTATTACTCATTGTACCAGAAGCGACACAGCCGAGACACAGGAGCGGAGGCACCGGCACCCGTCGGCAACGATGCGTTTCATTTCACACAGCCTTTTGTTTTTTCGTCCCGAGGCGTATCTCGCGCCGCCAGCGGAAATAGCAGGGGTACCGCGAAATGTCCGATGAAACGCTGAAACGAATCGGCCTACGCGATAGGCTCTGAAGGCCGGGGGCGTCGCCGTTCAACAAGAGTATTCCGCAGTCTTGATGCGACGACGGAGTCGGATCGGCTCACGGTTGAGTTGACCGAACGGTTGAAGCTGCTCGGAGGGGGGAGGAGTTCTCAAATGGGCGTAACCGGTCTGCCGCTTTTCAGCCTGAAAGGC
>JBBQPD010000852.1:0-3299 GCA_038331535.1 Gemmatales bacterium
CATTTTTTTTCTCCCCCCGCCCCCCCCCGGCCGGCGCCCGGGGCACCCCCCCCTTGCGGGGGGGGGCTCTAAACACGACTCTCACCGTTGTTGCAGATACTCTTCGATCCGCTCCGCCTTGTGAAGCAAGAATGGAACGTGTAGTAACGTCGCTTCCATGAAGTGATCGAGTGTCTGCAAGGTTTGCTCGAATTCCTGCACGAAACGGACGTGTTCCTGGTCGCGCCAGGATTCGCCGAGCGTGAGCATTTGGCCGTGGAGGCCGGCCATGCTCGATTGCAGATCTTCGCTGAAGCGCTTGAGATTGTGGGCGAAACGGCGTAATTCGGTAGGATCGACGACGGCTTGCGACATGGAGCCTCCACCGCTTGACGGAGTTGTGCGGACGAACGTCTCGCCCGGTATTCTATCGCCGTCGTCGTCGCGCGGCGGTAGAGTTGCCGCTTGCGGCTTAGCGGCGCCTGCCCGCTAAGCCGCAAGCGGCTAATCCATTGTTTCCGCGATATACGGTCGTATTTCTCCGAGGGGTCTTCTCCATGCATTTCCGCCATTCGCTTCTCGTCTTGATTCTCAGCGCGGTCCCCGCCGCTGCCGCTCCGCCGCCCGTTTATCTGTGGCACGAAGCGGAGTGGTTTGATGGCGTTTCCGGTTCGTTCGCCTACTGGACCGGCACGGCCAAGCCGACCGGTGCGTGGGGCGTCGCCGGACCGGGCATCAGCGCCGAATGGACGCAGGGCGGCGAGAGCGAGTGGAACTCGATCGGCGCGGCGGCCTCCGAAACCAAGGCGTCCTGTTCGAGAGACCTCGTTATCCCGCGTGCCGGTCGGTATCGCGTCTGGGTGCGCTACGTCGAGCATCGCAAGCAGACGCAACCGTTCCGCGTTTTGCTCCATCAGGGCGGGAAAAAGGTACACGACGCCGAGCTGGGCATCAAGCCGGTGGTGCCGCGGAACGACGAATACCAGCTCTACTGGGGCTTTTCCTTCGGCTGGGGCGCGTTCGACTGCGACCTCGGCCGCGGACCGGCGCGCGTCGAGATGGTCATCGACAAAGCGGGCGAGGCCTGGCGGCAGATCGATGCGCTGCTGCTCACCGACGATTTGGCGTATGAACCCGTTGGCCGGGAAAAACCGTCGTTCGGCTACTTCACTGCGATCGGCTTGCGGCCGCCGGAAGGCAGCGCCATTCGCGGATCGGGCAAAGACCTGCCGGCTCCAACGTGGGCGCGTCCGAAGATCGGCGGCCGTGACTTCTCGATGTGGACCGGCGTCGGCGCCGAGCCGAAATGGTGGGCCGAGCAGAAACCGGCGAGCCTGACGTTGCCCGACGTGTACTACCAGTTCGGTCCGCCGCCGGATATCAAGAAGGAGTTTCAGAAACAGTACGCCAGCGCCGCCGCGGCGCCGCTGCTGACGTGGCCGCATCTACTTCCCGGCTTCTATCTCGGTCAGTCGCCCGACCTGACGCCGGGCACACCGCTGCACGACTGGCTGCTGCGGACGAAGACGCCCTTCTACATCATGACGAACTACGCCAGCGGCGCGTACACCGACAAGACCGGCCCGGCGACGTATCAGGCGCTGACCGGGCCGCTGGCCGAACAGTTCATGGGCTACATCCACGGCGAGGCCATCGGCACCGGCGGCGTCGGCCATTTCGAGAAGCCGCTCGGCATGACGCGGGCCGAGCATGTGGCCGCGCTGGTTCCGGAGCTGCGCCGCCAGCAGGCCGAGCAGTGGGGCAAGATCTACAAGACGAAGGTGCCGGACGAGCACTGGAACAAGGGGATTTCCTGCCTCTCGGTGGACAGCATCGCGCTGGCGCACCTGTTCCACGAGTCGGGGTCGAAGGTCGTCGGCTACGAAGAAGACGCGACCAACTATCACGTGCCAATGCGGATCGCCTTCGAGCGCGGCGCGGCCCGGCAATACGGCGGAGCGTGGATCAACTACGCGAGCGGCAACTTCGGCGACGCCTGCAACTATTTCACACAGGAGCCGCGCGTGCCGCGCGGCGCCAAGAGTTGGTTCCACAGCAAATATGCGGTGACCGACGGCGTCAGCGCCGGCTGGTATCGCAAAATGTACTACCTCAATTATCTCGGCGGGGCGTCCGCGATCTACTGGGAGCAGAGCCTCGAAAATCAATGGCTCATGCCGGGGCCGGGAACGCACCCGGTTCAGCTGTCGCCCTTCGGCCGGGCGACGGAAGACTTCCAGGCGTTCGTCGGCCGCCTGACCGACCGGGGCGAGCCGATAACGCCGGTCGCATTTCTGCTGAGCCACGCGCACGGCTACGAGCCGGTCAACTACCGCTGCAAGATGCTTGGCCATTTTCCGCAAAGCCGCGCTGACCTGGAGCTGCGCGAACTGTTCAATGTCGCCTGGCACCCCGCCGCGGTCGCCGAGGGACAGCCGGCCGCGCCCGACGTGCAAAGCCTGCCGAACGGCATGCACGGCAACCTCTTCGACGTGCTGGTGGATCGACCGACGAAGGCGCGGGCGATCTTTCATTACCCGGTCGTCTGGGCCGCCGGCGACGTGGACCTCGGCGGCGCCTGGCCCGCGCTGCTGGAAGAGTACGTCCGCAAGGGCGGTACGCTGGTCGTCAATATCGGAGTAGTGAAGTCGCTGCCGGCGACGCTGCTCGGTCTGAAGCCGTCGGGCAAAAGCATCGTCGCCGAGGAGTGGCAGCCGGTGGGCGGCGACAAGCACGCCGCGGTGCCCTTTGAAGTCGCGACCGTCGAGCTGGCCGGGGCCGAGGTACTGGTCCGAGCGGGCACGGCTCCTCTTATCACCCGGCACAAGCTCGGCGAAGGCGCCGTCCTCGTGACGCTGACGCCGCGCATGCTGGGCGAGGACGAACGCGCCCAACCGGCGCTGCCCTATCTGATGAACGGCGTGTTAGCCGGCCTGCTGCCGGTAGAAGTGTGCCGCAAGGACGGCAGTCCGCTCCAGGGCGAGCTGATGTACCAGGTGAACCGCACGAAAGACGGCTACGTCGTGCTGCTGGTGAACAATCGCGGCGTGGACAAGACGCAGAACGGCGTCGCGCGCGTCGACCGGCGGGCGTTCGTCGATGTCCTCGTGCGGACCAAACGGCCCGTCAAAGCCGTCACGGAGCAGACTGGGCCGAGCGAGCTGAAGCCGGAGCAGGAGAAAGGTTGGACGCAGGTGCGCGTGCGCGTCCATCCGGGCGATGTGCAGGTGGTGGCATTTACTGAGGAAAATAAGGAGGCTCGCGGCGGCATTCGGTGCCCCGCGCCTGCCTACGGATTAGGCATCAGGCCAATCGGGAAG
>JBBQPD010000853.1:0-3298 GCA_038331535.1 Gemmatales bacterium
GCCCTGGCCAGGGCGCTCCCTGACGGTCGCGGCTCGTGAGGCAGGGAGTTCTTACATGTCGTTATCGGCCCCGTCGTTCGATCCGGAGCGCGCTATTGAGCGGCTCATGCGGTTTCTCGCGGTCGAGGGCGTCACCGGCCAGGAGAAGGCGATCGGCCTCGAAATCGTGCGCTCGTTGCGCGCGGCCGGCGTCCCCGCGAGCGCCATGTGCCTGGACGACGCGAACACGCGGATTCCGCTGCCGACGCAGACCGGCAACCTCATCGTGACCCTGCCCGGCACTCGACCCGGCCCGCGGCTGCTCTTCATGACGCACATGGACACGGTGCCGTTGTGCGCCGGCGCGGTGCCGGTGCGCGACGGCAAGAACCGCATCAAGGCGCGCGGGAAGACGGCGCTCGGCGGCGATAACCGCACGGGCTGTGCCGTACTCGTACACCTGGCGGAGACGCTGCTCAAGCAAAAACTGCCGCACCCGCCGCTCACGCTGCTGTTCACGGTGCGCGAGGAGAGCGGCCTGTTCGGCGCTCGTCATCTCGACCCGAAGGATCTCGGCGGCGCGGTGCTGGGCTTCAACGTGGACGGCCGGGAACCGGCGGGAATGACCGTCGGCGCCGTCGGGGCGGAGCGCTGGGACGTGGAGATCACCGGCCGGGCCGCGCACGCCGGCGTGCATCCGGAGAAAGGTATCTCGGCATCGCTGGTCGCGGCCCTGGCGCTGGCCGAGGTGCATCACGGCGGCTGGTTCGGCAAGATCAGGAAGGCGGCAGGGGAAGGCACCTCGAACGTCGGCAGCATCGCCGGCCGCGACGGCAAAAGCGCCGGCGAGGCGACGAACGTCGTGACCGACTATGTCCATGTGCGCGGCGAGGCCCGCAGCCACGACACCCGGTTCGTCAAGCAGATCGTGAAGGCGTATCGAGAAGCGTTCGCCGACGCCGCCGCGAAGGTCACCGACGACGAGGGCCGTGGGGCGAAGATCAAGTTTTCGACGCGCGTCGATTATTTCCCATTCCGCATCAAGGAGACCGCGCCGGTGGTCAAGCACGCGGTGGCGGCGGCCAAATCCGCGGGGTTTGAGCCGTCGTTGCGCGTCGGCAACGGCGGCCTCGACGCGAACTGGATGGTCAAGCACGGCATTCCGACGGTGACGTTTGGGGCGGGGCAGAACAACATTCACACGATCGAGGAGTTCGTGGACCTGCCCGCGTTCCTGGACGGTTGTCGGATGGCGCTGGCGCTGGCGACATTCAACGAGCCGCGACCGTGAGAGAGCGCTGACGCCAACGCTCCCTCACGGTCGCGGCTCGTGTAAAATGCGCTACGGAGTCAAGCAAGCGCAGGTCTGGAGGAACCGGCCATGTTGCGATTCGAGGGCGACAAGGATTTCTCACGTTCTCCGGCGGAAGTGTTCGCACGGCTGACGGACGCGAACTTCCTCGTGCAGTGCATCCCCGACGTGGACACGGTGAAGGAAGTGAGCGCCGAGCGTGCCGCCCTGGTGCTGCGGCCCGGATTCGCCTTTGTGCGCGGCACGCTCGAAGTCACCCTGCAAATCGCGGAGAAGGTCGCGCCTTCTTCGGCGAAAGTCGTCGTCGTCAGCAAGGGCATCGGCAGCTCGAGTACGGTTGAGGCCACGTTGACCCTGGCGGCGCTGGGCGAAACGGCCACGCGCGTTCACTGGGTGGCGGAAGTGAAGGAACTGGGCGGGCTGCTGAAGATGGTGCCCAGCGGCCTGATCCGCGGCGCGGCGCAGAAGGTGATCGCCGACGCCTGGACGGCCGCGGAAGCGAAGCTCGTGGCGGCGCAGTGCTGAGTTTACGAGCCACTTACGAGCCGCGACCGTCAGGGAGCGTGGGGACGCCAACGCTCCTTTACGAGCCGCGACCGTCAGGGAGCGTGGGGACGCCAACGCTCCTTTACGAGCCGCGACCGTCAGGGAGCGTCTCTGTCAACGCTCCCTGACGGTCGCGGCTCGTAAGCGGCTCGTAAGCGGCGCGTAAGCGGCGCGTAAGCGGCGCGTAAGTGGTTCGTAAGCAGAAAGAGAGGGACCGTATGACCAATCCCCTCGCCTATTTCATCACCTTCACCTGCTACGGCAACTGGCTGCACGGCGACGAACGCGGCTCGGTTGACCGAGAACATAACGCGCCAGGATATGAGTTCGTCGATGCGGACGCCGAGCGGCGCTGCTTCGACCGTGAGCGCATGACGCAACCGCCCTACCGGTTGGAAGCCGAGCATCGGCGTGTTGTCCTCGCTGCAATCAAGGAAGTATGTTCGTTCAGAGGCTGGCGTCTCTGGGCCGCTCACGTCCGTACTCAACACATCCACGTGGTTGTTACCGCGGATGCTACGCCCGAGAAGGTCATGACCGATTTCAAAGCCTATGCCAGTCGTGCCCTAACGCGCGCCGGTTTCGAGGACAAAACGCGAATTCGTTGGACGCGCCACGGGAGTACACGTTACCTGAATGCTGAGAGTCATGTGGCCGAGGCCATTGAGTACGTGCTCGATCGGCAGGGTGAACCGATGGCGCGTTTTGATGGTCGTGTCGAAGAACGAAATGAACGAAATGAACGAAATGAACGAAATGAACGAGCCGCGACCGTCAGGGAGCGCGAGGGCGAAAACGCTCCCTGACGGTCGCGGCTCGTAGGGAGGCGCCAGCGCTCCCTGACGGTCGCGGCTCGTAAGCGGCTCACAACCAGTGCGTGATCGCCCACCAGAGCAACACGTTGACGAGGACGACAACCCCCGCCAGCAGGGCGCGGCCGACGCGCTGGCGGCGATCTTTTTCCGCGCGTGCGGCCACCACGCATTCCGCCGGCGGCGCCAGCAGCGCTTCCTCCGGCACACGGGCGCTCAGCACGGCCAGGTCGTCGGCGGCGTCGCCGTCCGCGTCGGCGCCAGCCGGCGTATCGACATTCAGCGGCGTCACTTCGGCATCCATCAGGGTCGCGGCGGAGGACGGCGGCGCCCACGGGATCGGGCCGCTCACGGCCCACGGTTGCAGCGCCTTCGCCAGCTCGGTGGGCGTCTGGAAGCGGTCGTCCGGGTGTTTCGCCAATAAGCGATCGACAATGTCCTCAATTTCCGCGGACACGTCCGGTCGATGATCGGTCAGCCGCGGCGGCGGCATGGTGCCGTGGCGGATGATCTTCTCCAGGGCCGTGCCGCCGGAGAACGGCGGACGGGCGGTCAGCAAGTAGAACAGCGTGCAGCCGAGGCTGTACAGGTCGGAGCGAATATCGACGGTGTGCAAGCTGCGGGCCTGTTCCGGTGAGAGGTAGTCCGG
>JBBQPD010000854.1:0-3297 GCA_038331535.1 Gemmatales bacterium
CTATACAACCCTGTGTCCGCCCTTACAAACTGTCCCCCAAGTCCAACAACGGGTCGCGTTTTGTTGGGGGGCTTCTTGCGGCCCTCGGGCGTTTCGGGCGCCCCCCCCCCCCCCCGCGACTTCCTGCGCATCGGTAGTCTGGCCCTCGGCGGGCTGTCGTTGCCGAACCTCCTTTCGGCGGCGCCGTCGCCGACGCGGGCGCTTACCGATAAGTCGGTCATCTTCCTCTTTCTGCACGGCGGCCCCAGTCAGTTTGAGACGTTTGACCCGAAAATGTCCGCACCGGAAGACATCCGTTGCGCGACGGGCGAGATCGCAACCGCTCTCCCCGGCGTCACCTTCGGCTCCTCGTTTCCCAAGTTGGCGAAGTTGGCCGAGCGACTCGCGGTCGTCCGTTCCTATGTTCCCGGCGACGCCAATCACGACATCAAGCCAATCGTCTGCAAGGACGGCTTCGGCGGCAATCTCGGCGCCGCCTATGCCAACGTCGTCGGCGGCAACCATCCCGTCACAGGCATGCCGACGAACCTTGTGTTGTTTCCACGCGCCGTTGAAGCGTCGTCGCAACCCGGACAGATGGGCTTCGGCAATTTCCTGGCGACGGGGCCGTTCGGCAACACGGCGTCACCGTTCGTGCCCGGCGGCGGCGGTTCGTTGCAGAAGGACATGAAGCTGACGCTGCCCATGGACCGTCTCGAAGACCGCCGCGCCCTGCTCAAGGGACTCGACGGCGTTCACCGCGCTCTCGATGAGGCACAGCGTTCCGGCGTCGAGGCGACGCGCGAGAAGGCATTCAGCATGCTCCTGCGCGGCGTCGGCGACGCCTTCGACCTGTCGAAGGAAGACCCGAAGGTCGTCGAGCGTTACGACACGGCGCCGCTGGTCCGGCCGGAGAACATCGACAAGAAGTGGAAGAACTACAACTTCTACGTGGATAACTCGAAGACCCTCGGCAAGCTATTGTTGCTGGCCCGGCGGCTGTGCGAGCGCGGCGCCGGCTTCGTGACGGTGACGACGAACTTCGTGTGGGACATGCACGCCGACGTCAACAACGCCCCGGTCGCCGAGGGCATGCGTTACATGGGGCCGCCGCTCGACCATGCGTTAGCGGCATTCCTCGAAGACGTGGAGGCGCGCGGCCTGAGCGACAAGATCCTGCTGGTCTGCTGCGGCGAGATGGGTCGGACGCCGCGCATCAACAAGAGCGGCGGCCGCGACCACTGGGGCAACCTCGGCCCGCTGGTGCTGTCCGGCGGCGGCCTGAAGATGGGCCAGGTCATCGGCCAGTCGGCGCGTAATGGCGGCGAGCCGAACAGCGAACCGGTGCGGATCAAGAACCTCATCGCGACCGTGATGCACACGCTGTTCGACGTGGGCCAGCTGCGGGTTCAGCGCGGCGTCGGACGTGAAATCCTGCAGATGAGCGAGGCGGAGCCGATACCCGGACTGCACGGATAGGGAGCTTACCTACAGAGGCACTCGGTTCAGGAGCGGGACAAGACCACGACCAATCCCGCGACTGCCTGTCCGAATTCCGTCCGGATGGTTTCGGAGTTCATGCCCACTTCTTGCAAACCATGCTTCGCCGCTAACTCCCGCAGATAGGCACGGGAATGAGCGAAGCGGAAGGTGGGACGCAGGCGAAATTCGCCTTCTTCCAGGAGTTCGACGGTGAAGGCGAAGCGTCCGCCTGACCGCAGAGCGCGGCGGACGGCCGAAAACAACGGACCCAGGTCGCCGAGATAAACGAACACATCTCCAGCCAGCACGAGATCAAACGTATTTTTGGCGGCCTGCACCGGCGTCAGCAGATCGCTCAGGATGAGCTTGTCGTAGACGCCCCGTTCGCGCGCACGTTCCAGCATCTTCGGAGACAGATCGATGCCGATCAACGTCCGCGCCCAGTCCCGGAATTGGAGTCCGCACAGACCCGTCCCACAGCCGAGATCGAGTACGTCAAGGGCAGGCTCCGACGGCGGAGCACCGAGGGCAGATCGCAACAATTCGGGACCGCGATAACGGAGGCGTTCGACAAGATCCTGATCGAACGAGTCCGCGTATGAATCGAACTGAGAGGTTACGTAGTCGGCCGGCACCCGCGTCAAGGGCGATGTACCGCGTAGTGCCTCGACGAGGAACTGGACCTCCGAATCGTTCGGATTCAATGCGAGCGCCTGTTGATAGGAGCGCAAGGCATCCGCATCTTTGCCCTGCGCCATGAAGGCTTTGCCCCGATTGCGAAGCGTGCGAGAATCGTTGGGATTGTACGCCAGGCTTCGTTCCCAGCAGCTGAGAGCCTCGTCCCATTTTTCCTGCGCGGAGTAGACGACACCCAGGTGGTTGTGCGCCTGGGCATTGTCCGGCTGCAAACGCAGAACCTGGCGATAGCAATCCCCGGCCTCCTCAAGCTTGCCCTGGTGAAGCAGCGCGTTTCCCAGGTTGTTGAGGGCGAGAACGAAATCGGGCCGCACGGCCAGCGCATCTCGAAAACAGCGCACGGCTTCTTCCACCTGCCGGCTCTGAAACAGGGCGATGCCGAGGTTATTCAGGGCATCGGCGTATTGGGGCCGCAGCGCGAGCGCACGGCGGTACGAGCCGATGGCCTGTTCCCACTCTTCGTGGGCGGCATGGAGAAAGCCCAGGTTATTGTGAACCTCCGGCAATTCTCCCATGTTCAAGGACTGCTGCCAGCAGGCGCGCGCCTCGTCGAACCGACCCTGATTCATCAGGGCAACGCCGCGATCGTTCAGGGTTTCTGCCGTCTCGGACGTTGGCAATGATGGAGCGGCAGGCAGTTCGCCCGTCGCATGTTGGTAATTGAGAAGAAGCCCCTGCTGATAACAGGCGATCGATTCTTCTTGACGGCCCAGCGCGGCGAGGACGTGCGACAGGTCCGTGAACGCCTCGGCGAAATCGGGCTTGAGGCGAATGGCTTCCCGGTAGCTCGTTACGGCCTCGTCCAGCCGGCCTTGATGGTGACACACGACTCCGAGCAGATACAACGCCTCGACGTTTTTCGCTTCGGCGTCGAGCACCTGGCGACAGAGGGATTCGGCCTGACCCAGGTTTCCGGCCTGTTGCTGTTGTCTGGCGAGCGAAAGCGTGTTGACAGGAGTCATGGAATTACTCTTCGATAGAGGAGGGCTCTCGCTTCTTAATGCCGGAAATGCCTTACCCCCGTAAACACCATCGCCATTCCATTCTCGTCACATGCCGCGATGGAATCCGCGTCGCGCATCGAGCCGCCGGGTTGCACCAGCGCTGTCACTCCGGCTTTCGCCGCCTCGTCCACATTGT